>JAIBCZ010000182.1 GCA_024679645.1 Amphritea sp. | reverse complement strand
CTAGGACACCGCCCTTTCACGGCGGTAACAGGGGTTCGAACCCCCTATGGGACGCCACTTTTTCTTTATACTATCCTTCCTTTTTAAGCTCATATCTGTCAGTCCCCATATTGAATAGATTTTTTCTATAGATCATGTTTTGTCTTTTATGCTTCGTATATACTTAGATATAAATGTTTGATGAGTAATCATTTATATGGTTTCACTGATAAGGATATCGCTGCTCTTTGTTGTGCTGAATTTACCCTTTGGGAAGGCTGTGGCCGATTCAGTGATTGTTTCGCAAGACGTGAAAGAGCAGACCCTCAATAGAAATGTTCTTCTTGCAGTATTCTCTATGCGAGTCACCCGATGGCCAGATGGACGGCCAATTCGGGTATTTGTGCTGCCTGACCGACACCCTCTGCATGATCTGTTTGTCAAAGAACATCTGCAAATTTTTCCCTATCAGCTAAGAAATAATTGGGACCGCCAGGTTTTTACTGGCACTGGCTCTGAACCTGAACAGGTGGATACCATGGAAGAAATGTATCGAATGGTCAGTCAGACTGATGGCGCTATTGGTTATATCAGTGACTCTTCTAAATTGAATCTGGAGCAGGTGAGGGTTATCGATGAATTTTAATTATCTCTCAGTTCTGCTCATTTCAGGAGTCAGTGTTTTACTGGCGCCAGCGGCTCTTTATGGCGCTGAAAATAAATTATCGGTCAATGGTTTTCTGACACAGGGATTTTTTTATACTGATCAGAATAATGTGTATGGCGAAAGCAGTGATAACGGCAGCTTTGATTTTCATGAGATTGGTTTAAACGCGGCCTATCGGCTAACACCGAGACTTCGGGCAGCGGCTCAGGTGATGTCCCGCCAGGCGGGAGAGGTCGATAATGGTGAGCCTAAACTGGATTATGCGCTGCTGGATTATCGTTTTAGTGATGCTGTCGATAATGCCTTCGGTATTCGGGTTGGTCGGCTTAAAATTCCGTTTGGCTTTTATAATGAATCCCGTGATGTGGCTTTTACCCGGTCGAGTATTATGCTGCCTCAATCTCTGTATTTTGATCAGGCGCGGGATCTTGAACTCTCTATTGATGGCGTGATTCTTTATAGTTATCTGGAGGTCCCGGGTGGGTGGCTGGATTTAGATCTGCTCTATGGTAGCCCGCAGACCGACACCAATGTTGAGTATGCGTATCTGGGGATGGATGCGGCGGGTGAGTTTGATGGTTCTAATGGCTTTATGGGACGGGCTATTTACAATGCTGATGGGGGGCGCTTTCGAATAGGCTTTACCAACGCAAGATATATGCTTGATTTCAAGCCAGGGGTTAATCCGGGGTGCCCTTTTAACCTATGTGTGTTTGACGAGGGCACTTTGAAACTGGGGGTCTCGGTATTGTCTGCGCAATACAACGCAGAGAGCTGGAGCCTGACCGGTGAGTATATGCTTCATGATATCGACTGGACTGAATTGGGAGGTGTGTTTACTCCGCTGCCAAAGCTCACTATGCAGTCTTATTATGTCCAGCTTGAGTATCGCCTGAATTATAATTGGGATCTGCTGCTGCGTTATGATGAATTGTTACTTGATAAAGACGATCCCCAGGGGATTTTGAATCATCAGCTGTTCCCGTATAAGCCGGCGCATAATTTTTATGCGAAGGATGTTACGCTGGGTGTTGGATGGCAGCCCAATCCAGACTGGTCTTTCCGGGCAGAATTGCACAATGTTGTAGGCACTGGCTGGGCGGCCGAACAGGATAACCCAGACCCTTCTAAGTTACATAAGTACTGGAATATTTTTGCCTTACAGGCAACCTATCGTTTTTAAACTATGTGGTCGTGAGATAACGCATTATGGATGGCACTCACAGAAGTTTTTTAAGTCTCAGGTGGAAGATCTTCATCCTGCTGGTTTTTGTGCTGGTTGGAGTACAGGGGATGTACGCCTTTTTTTCGTTGTCCCAGCTGAACGATCAGTTCAAGCTGCAACGAAAGCAGATTAATGCTGCGGAAGTGGCCCGGCTGAATGGCTCGGTTGAGGCTTCCTACCAACGTCTGCTTGAAGCGGCAGAGTTGCTACCGCTTATTGATATCAGTCAGGATCAAGATTCTGTTACACCGTTGGCTCGTCTGAGCCGGGGTATCAGCCTTAAATTTGATGCCTACCAGTTAACCGGGTCTGTTAATGCTGCGTATCTCTACGATAGCCATGCACGCATGGTTGGTTTCTGGGGTGAGAAGGTACATGTAAAAGAACAAGAGATACAGCAGGTCTACGATACTGAGCGGCCGTTGCGTAAGCTTGTCTGCACCTCTATCTGTATTCGTTATGTGGCGATTCCGATTCAGCTGGACGGTTCAAAGCAGGGCGTATTAATGGTTGGGCGCTTTTTATACGATGTCATTTACGACATTAAACAGCAGACTACGCTGGATATAGGCCTCGCTTTGAAGGCACCTGAAGGAGCCGGGGAGCTGGGGAGTTGGGGGTTACTGATAAATTCACTCACTAATCGGTCGCAGAATCAGGAGTTGCTTGAGCAGCTGAGTCGAGAGCAGCCATTTAACTCTACCGGCGGGAGTTATGTGCTGGCTTATAATGACCGGCACTACGAGATTCTTTACTCTCCGCTGAAAGGTGTCAGCGAGGGGACTGCTTATTGGGTGGTTTTGGATGATATATCCGGGCATCTCCTGAACATTAGGCAAAGTCTGATGAGTTATCTGCTGATGGGGGGCGGTGGTATTTTGACTGCTTTAGTGCTCCTTTCTCTATTGTTGGAGAAACCAATACGATTCTTCTCTTTGCTGTCGACAGAGTTGTCGCAACTAAGTCGCGGTGAGTTTCGTGAGTTTCGACAAGCGGTGGCTGGTTTCCATAACAGGGAGAAGCTTCTGGGGAAGGATGAGCGGGATTTGCTGGTGCAAAGTGCTATGCGTCTTAGCGAACAGCTCGAAAGTCTGGAAGATGAAGTTGCTGAGCGAACTGATAGTCTCGAAAAAAGTCGCCAGGCGCTGACCAAAGAGCGGGATTTTCTATCTGGCCTGCTAGATACTGCGCCATTGATTATTATTACTCAGAATCGAAAGGGTGATCTACGTAGTGTGAACCATTTTGGTTTACAGCTAATGGATCTGGATGGCGACGCGTTACGCAAGACAAACTTTATAAATACCTTGCAGCGAGAAGATGAACGACAGGACTTTCTTGCTCAAACCGGGCGGTTAATGGATGGGCTTGAGCCCGAAGTTCGTACCGATAGCGTGTTATTAGATTGTCTGGGGCATCGACATGATGTCTCCTGGTTGCATGCACGATTGCGTCATAACCGGGGAGATGAGTCGTTAATGCTCAGTATCGGGATGGATATCAGTGAGCGTAAGCGGGCAGAACGCCGTCTTCACTGGTTGGCTAATCACGATCCTCTTACCGAACGCCCAAATCGATTGTTCTTTATGGATTGTCTCAATGATGCCATTGAGAAGAGTCGCTCTCAGAACAGCAGCGTAGCGGTGCTCTTTATCGATCTGGACCGCTTTAAAGAGGTCAATGACTCTCTGGGTCATCAGGTTGGAGACCAACTACTGATGGTTGCAGCAAAACGAATCAATGATTGTATTCGTGAAAATGATTTGCTGGCGCGACAAGGTGGGGACGAATTTTCAGTGTTGCTCACCAGTGTTCGTGATCTGGAAGGTGCTGAAGTCGTTGCCAGTAAAATACTGCAAGTGTTTCAACAGCCTTTCTGGATTGGCGAGTATGAAATAGTGGTGACCGTGAGTGTGGGGGTTAGCTTGTTTCCTGATCATGCTGATGATGGTGCTTCGCTGATTAAACATGCAGATGTGGCAATGTTCCAGGCTAAGGATGCGGGTAAAAATTGTTATTATATCTATGATGTTGAAAAGGATCATCAGCGATTTGAGCGCTTTTCTCTAGGGGCTGATCTGCGTAAAGGCATTCAGAATAATGAATTGGTGCTACATTATCAGCCTCAGATCGATACGGTAACTGAAAAAATTGTAGGTGTTGAAGCGCTGGTGCGCTGGCAGCATCCAACCGTAGGGCTGCTCTCTCCTGATCGCTTTATTCCTTTGGCTGAAGAACTGGATCTCATCATCCCGCTGGGTGAGTGGGTGTTGAAGGAAGCCTGTCAGCAGATGCAGGCCTGGATTCAGCGGGGTGTGCCGGATATGAAAGTGGCGGTTAACCTGGCTGGCCAGCAGATCGCTCATGAGCGGCTTATTAGTAGTGTTGAAGAGGCGCTGGATGCATCTGGCCTGAGTGCCAGTAATCTCGAATTGGAAGTGACGGAAAATTTTGTTATTCGCCAGCCAGAAGTGACGGTAGGTAAATTAACCTATCTGCGGGAACGGGGAATTACCCTGGCGATGGATGATTTCGGTACGGGCTATTCGTCGCTTAGCTATCTGAAGAAGTTGCCGATCGATCGTCTGAAGATAGACCGTAGTTTTGTCAAAGATATCGGTATTGACCGGGATGATGAGTCTATTATCAAGGCGACACTGGCCATGTGCCAGTCCCTTGGGCTGGTGGTGGTTGCAGAGGGAGTAGAAACGTCAGAGCAACTTAACTTTATGCAAGAGAATGGCTGTCAGATTATTCAGGGGTATTATTACAGTAAGCCGCTACCGGCTGACCAGCTTATGGATTATCTGGTAACAACCGGACAGCTTCAGGGTGACGCATAAAGAGGCTCTCAGGCCTCTTTATAATCAGTTTTGTCCGAAAACACTTGCTCGGGCGTTGATGTAATCGAACTCTTCGCCTTTTTCTTCTGCTGCAAAGCGTAATTCATCCAGTTGCTGGAATTTTTCTAGCTCTATATCAGCCATGTTGTGCAGACAGTTACCACCGAAATACCACAGCAGGTCTCGTGCAATCAGGTGGGCCAGTTGTGGGTACATGCGAAAAGCTTTATCGAGAAACTCCTCTCCATCTACATAGACATGCTCTACACCATTTTCAAAGTCATGGAT
>JAIBCZ010000214.1 GCA_024679645.1 Amphritea sp. | reverse complement strand
TGGAGACGCTTAAAGTCACAAATCTGGGTGAGTTGAAACCCGGTGATAACGTAAATTTTGAACGCGCTGCCCGGATTGGTGATGAGATCGGCGGACACCTGCTCTCCGGACATATTCACTGTCAGGCTACTATCATCAACGTTGAGCAGCCCGAAGATAACCGTATTATCTCGTTCGAAGCTGAACCAGAACTAATGAAATATATCTTACCTAAAGGCTTTGTCGCCCTGAACGGTTGCAGCCTAACCATCGGCGACGTAACAGGTAACCAGTTTAATGTTTATCTGATACCGGAAACCCTGACAGTCACCACGTTCGGCACTGCAACTTCTGGCAACAAGATCAATCTGGAAGTCGATAGCCAGACACAGGCTGTCGTCGATACGGTAGAACGGTATATGCAACAAAGAGATAACTGATTTGTAACGACTGCTCGTTGCTCAGAATTATTGGCCCTCACCAACCCCATGCAACAACCTTCTTACAAAGCACGTAACTCAAAAAGCCTTCCATAGTTAATATAGAAGGCTGTTATCGAGCTACGAGCAAGTCACGCCTTTTGTGACGTTCGAGCTACGAACAACGGCCCTAAACCCTTTATTCTTCCCCTAGAGATATAACTTTTGCCGTTATCATCTGGGGTTATTCTCTCTACTTGACTCAGATCACCCTGTAGCCCGTGTTATCTCTTTAGAATGATCTCTTTATGATTCGCTTTTATATTAAAAATAAATATAACTGTATCGCTTTTAACTAAGTAAGGAGTTTGCCCTTGAGTGCAATACAACCGGCCCAACAGGATCAACGTCAGTTTATTTCCGGTAATGAAGCGGTGGCACAAGCCGCACGCGACGCCGGGTGTGCAGTTGCATCGGCCTATCCAGGCACTCCTTCGACTGAAATTCTTGAGTTTATTGCGGCATATCCTCAGATATATACCGAGTGGTCAATCAATGAGAAGGTCTCTCTTGAAGTAGCGATCGGCGCTTCTCTGGCGGGCTCTCGCGCGCTATGTGCGATGAAGCATGTGGGTGTCAATGTCGCATCTGATGCGCTGATGACTCAGACACTGATCGGAGCGGTCGGCGGCTTAGTTCTGGTCGTTGCTGACGACGTTGGGCTCTCCTCTTCTCAGAATGAGCAGGATTCCCGTTACTGGGGACGGTTTGCCCATTTACCAATATTTGAACCCTCAGACGCACAGGAAACTTACGCAATGACAAGGCTTGCGTTTGCTCTCTCAGAGCAGTACGAAGTCCCTGTCATTGTCCGGCTTACCACCCGTATCTGTCATGTTAAAGGGGTGGTAACCAGCAGCCCGGCAGACACTTATGAGCCTAAGGGCTTTACCAAAGACCCTGCCCGCTTAGTCATGGTCCCTGGCAATGCCAAAAAACGCATTCCTCTGATGATGGCCCGCGATCAGGTACTTCAGCAGGTGAGTGAAACCCATCCTCTAAACTACACTGAGAGCGGCAGTGACCAGTCTGTTGGATTTGTCACCTCGGGGGCCGCATATTTCCACGTCAAAGAAGCCTATCCCGAAGCACCGGTCTTAAAGCTTGGATTCAGTCACCCGGCCCCCATCGAAAAGATCCGGGAATTTTCCACCAGCGTCGATAAACTGGTCGTCGTTGAAGAGGTCGAGCCTTTACTTGAAACCGAGTTAAAAGCGGCTGGCGTCACTCTGCATGGTAAGGATATTTTGCCCCGAATCGGCGAACTCTCCCCACATGTACTGACTCCCTGCATCAGCAAGCTGACGGGTACGCCCTGTGATGAAAAGCTGATTCCCGTTGAAGAGCTGTTTCCTCGTCCGCCCACGCTATGCGTTGCCTGTCCTCATCTGGGCATCTATTACTGCCTTTCGCATATCAAAAATACGATCATCTCAGGTGATATAGGCTGCTATACACTGGGTGCAGGCCACCCATGGAACGCCCTTGATACAACTATCAGTATGGGCGCATCCCTCAGTGTTGCAATGGGTATCGACAAAGGCCGCAGTGAAGCCGATAAAAATAAAAATGTACTCGCGGTGATTGGCGACTCTACCTTCATGCATATGGGGATGCAGGGGTTACTGGATATAACTTATAACAAGGGAAACGTGACCGTTCTGCTGCTGGATAATCGAGCAGTCGGTATGACTGGAGGACAGAACGCACCCTCTTCAGGCCTGGATATTCATGGCGAAGCGACCATGCAGGTTGACTTCCGAAAACTCTGCGAAGCGCTGGGTGTTAAGTCAGAACGGATACATGAAGTTAACCCCTATGAATTGCCAACGCTGTTTAAAGCACTGCGTAGCGAAACCAAAATCAAAGAACCGTCGGTCATCATAACGAATCAGCCCTGCGTACTGACTGAACGCTACAGCCAGTTACCGCCGCTAAAAGTGGATGATGATAAATGTACCGGGTGTAGTAACTGCCTCGATGTTGGCTGCCCTGCTATTCTGGTTACCCGTCGAGAGACCGTCATCAAGCCTAACGGTAAAGAAAAAGAACTCGCTTTTGTAAACATCGATACTGCCGCTTGTACTGGCTGTGATCTGTGCACCAATACCTGCGCCCCCGATGCTATTGTGCCGGCATTCAATGTCGACAAGATCAATGCGGTAGAGGTGAAATAATGAGTACTCAATATAATTCGACTGAACTCAAAACCGATACCGTGACTAACATTCTGGTAGTAGGCGTCGGTGGGCAGGGTGTAATGACAGCTGCCGATGTATTAGCACAAGCCGCCCTGGCACTGGGCTACGACGTCAAGAAAACCGAAGTAGCAGGCATGGCTCAACGGGGAGGGGTGGTAACCTCCCATGTGCGTTTCGGAAAAAAAGTTCTGTCGCCCTCCATCAAACCAGGCGATGCCGACATGATGATCGGCTTTGAACCAGCAGAGGCATTACGCTGGCACAACCACCTCAAACCAGGCTCTGTCGTGATGGTCAATGATTACCCGTTGATCCCACCTGTAGTATCTGTTGGTCTGTTTGACTACCCTGAAGATCCTCTCGGACAGCTTTCGGATAGTGCCGTTGAATTACATCGCTTTAATGCCGGAGAGGCGGCGATAGATCTGGGTGATCGACGGCTGGTTAACTCGATCATGCTCGGCGCAATCGCCGACCACCTGCCCTTCCCTCCTGAAACGTTAGAAAGTGCGCTGCTAAAGCGCTTTCAACACAAAGGGACTGCATTGGTTGAACTTAATCGCCAGGCATTTGCGCTGGGGCGCCAGGCGTTCAATCCCACTGAAACGATGGCAACAGCCTGAACTAACCGGCTTCAGCCCTGCATCAAGCCTGCCCGTTTTACGCTAAATGGGCGGGCTTTTCTCACGCCTATTGCTTAATAAAAACAGCGGCCTACAATGGCCTCTCTTTTTCCTGTCTAATGAGGTTCCATTGATGGAAACCCGAAATATCCGTGCAGATCTGACGCTCCTTCTGGTCGCTGCAATATGGGGATTTGCCTTCGTTGCCCAGCGCCTGGGGATGGATCACCTGGGACCATTCGGCTTCAACGGTAGTCGTTTTTTGCTGGGAGCCCTTTCACTGCTCCCCCTGCTGTTAATCTTTCGCCCTAAACCGGGATCAACCGAACCTAAAGCGATGTTACGGGGAAGCGTGTCTGCCGGTGTCTTTCTATTTATGGGCGCCTCTTTGCAACAGGCAGGCTTACTCTGGACCTCTGCGGGAAACGCCGGATTTATCACCGGTCTCTACATCATAATCGTGCCTCTGCTCGGTCTGTTGCTCGGCCATGTAACCCGCTTCAACACCTGGCTAGGGGGGCTTCTGGCCCTGGCCGGCCTATATTTTCTAACGGTGAATCAGACGGATGGCAAAAGCTTTAACGTTAACACCGGCGATCTGCTGGTCTTGGGTAGTGCATTTTTCTGGGCCGCCCACGTGATAGTTATCGGCAAACTGGCCAGCCAGCTGGATAATTTGCGGCTGGCTATTATCCAGTTTTTTATCTGCGCCCTACTCAGCTTTATCGTCGCACTCCTGTTTGAACAGGATACGCTTTCATTTGCCAATATCGCACTGGCCTGGCAACCCATCGCCTATGCAGGTCTGCTCTCTGTGGGCGTCGCTTATACGCTGCAAGTCGTTGCACAGCGGGATGCTCCGGCATCCCACGCCGCAATCATTATGAGCCTTGAAGCAGTATTTGCCGCTATCGGAGGGTGGTGGTTACTCAGTGAGGAATTCAGT
>JAIBCZ010000004.1 GCA_024679645.1 Amphritea sp. | reverse complement strand
GCAACATTTACTCACTGGTGCGCTATTCCGGGCCAACATGTACAACAACAAGCCCATGCCTGTTTCAGCCCTACTCTCTTTAAATGGCTCAAGATTCAAACTAGTCACAGCCTGGCTTCCAGATACAAGAAAGCCCCGGCTTGCTATTCGAAAAGAGTGAGGCTTTATCAGAATAGTTGGTGCCCGGAGGCGGAGCATTGGCCGAAGGACAATACAACATCGCTGTTTTTGAGCGATGGCCCGCAGGGAGAGGAGCACGAACCCGGTTCGAGGACGCCCTAACATGCCTCCAGACACAAAAAAGCACCACTATGAAGTGAGGCCTTAAAGTATATTGGTGCCCGGAGGCCAGAATTTATAATCAGTCGAACCACCGACACGAGAATTTTCTATTCTTCAGATACAAAAAAGCCCCGTTTAAAAACGAGGCTTAAAAGTAGTGGTGCCCGGAGGCGGAATCGAACGACCGACACGAGGATTTTCAATCCTTGAGAAAGCGTAAAGTAGGTTGTATATCCTCGCAGATTGCAGCAAAGAGCTCCCATCATTGCAGGTAAATGTTGTATTTCACCGCATTCGGTAATTATTCACTATTTTCCCAACCCGACCAGAGGGCGACCATAGCTCAAATTAAGAACCGGAGACAGACCGGGAAATTGCACTTCATATCAAGCAATGTTTCTTCCATCTAATCTCTACTTCCTGTAATTGATTCAGTGGTACTGGTGGAGTCATGGGGTACAGCTAACTGTGATAAGGATTTGAGGAACCCCGGTAAACTATCGGTCCCCGGTAAGAAGTGGGTTTGTTGCTTTGTACGAATTGAGATTAAATCAGGCATTGAGTCTCAGGTCAGTTTGTTGATGAGAACTGTGGCTCCAGTACCATGAGTGGCCATTGGTCAGAATTATACGATTAGGCTCTTTTCGGGACACCGCTATGTCGTTTTTAACAGGAAAGGCGCTCTTGTCATATCACTGTGAAATGATCTTAGGTAAAAGGTTTGGTACAGTAATCGAACAGTGAAAAGGATAAATCACAGCCTTCAGGGAAAGAGCCTCAGATGGATCAAATTACGCGAGCTTGGTACGGGAAAGACATAGAGCTTCAACTTCACAAGCGTAAGGAACAGGCGTATGAAGACCTTTTCTGTGACTTGATGGAGAAAAAGTACTCGGATAATTTTCAGCTAGTTAAAGCAGCAGGTAGGGATGGTGATGGTAAGTCAGATGGTTACCTGATCCCCGAAAAGTGCATTTACCAAGTCTATGCACCGAGTTCAGGTTTCCAAAAAAACAAGTTACTGACCAAGATTAAAGGTGATTTTGAAGGGGCCAAGAGCAAGTGGGGCCCCAAAATGGCCAAGTGGACTTTCGTGCATAATGAATGGGAAGGCCTGCCAAAGTATGCTCTTGATTGCTTGGATGATATTCGGGCGAACAACGCAGGAATTGAGGTTAGTTCCTGGCGGCCAGCAATACTTAAGGACCTTGCTTTAGATATGGCGGTGAAGGATCTGGTTGATTTGTTTGGGCCTGCACCAACGCAGTCAGATGTTGTTTCCCTTACGCACGACCCCATCAAGACGCTACTCAGGGCTATATCTGGAAAAGAGACGGGTAAGGCAGTATTGGCCCCAGTTTCCGTTGATAAACTGCAATACAACAGACTGTCTGAAGACGTTGAAACTCTCCTTACTGCAGGCAGAACCAAAGAAAAGCTTGTTGAAGATTTACTCATGATTTGGCCCGATCCAGAATATGGAGAGGAACTTGCGGAGTCGTTCCGAAGGAAATATCACTCTCTGAAAGAAGAAGGTGTACCACCTGACGAAATCTTCTCTGGGCTACAAGCTTTCGCTGGTGGAAATTCAGACGTAGTTTCGGCTCAAGTATCATCTCTGGCGGTACTGAGTTACTTCTTTGAGCGCTGCGATATCTTCGATAACGCGCCTATAGGGTGGACTCAATGATTCTGCCTTCAAAACATATGGCCCCTAATAGGGCACTAATCTCAGTATCAGCAGATGTCTTTGAGCTGATTGATAAGAGATCAACCGTCAGCTCAGTCTGGAATGACTTTCAGGAACAGCAGAAATCGTCCTTGCGATACGGAGAGATTCCTTACGACTGGTTTGTGCTCGCCATCGACCTATTGTTTCTGATCGGCGTGATTGAAGAAAAAAATGGATTATTAGTAAGGATCACTAAAAATGCTACTTGAGGTATACAGCGACTTACCAAGTTTTAAGAAGGTCACTTTTCATAAAGGCCTGAACTTAATTCTTGCTGAAAAAGGGAGCCAGTCTACTGACGGGCATACACGAAATGGCGCAGGAAAAAGTTCTCTGGTCGAGATAATTAATGCTTTGCTGGGAAGTGATCTTAGAAAGGGAAACATCCTTAAAGCCCCTGAAATAGTAGATAACACTTTCGGGATTAAGATTAGTCTTGCTGGCAAACAAGTGCACATAGAGAGGAGCGGAGCTAGCTCGACAAAGCTACGTATTCGCCAGATGCCAAAAGGATTCCTTCCAGTCACTCTCTATGATGGCGAAAACTACATTACTAATGATCAATGGTTGGAATGTTTAGGCCGCGAGCTTTTCAATATTTCAGGTTCAATGAAAGCTATGAAGAATGGGGTCTCATTTCGATCCTTGTCTGCCTACTTTGCTAGACCTTCAAAGGGTTTCGATTCTCCCGAAAAAACCTTTCCTCTGCAGGCGGCCTGGCAAGTGCAAGTCGCACTGACATACTTATTGAAACTCAACTGGAAGATAGCACGAGAGTTTGAAGGGGTCAGACAAAAAGACAAGCTGATTAAAGCGTTAAAGAAGGCCTCTAACGAGGGTACGCTTGGGGCAATCATGGGCTCGGCATCTGAGCTATCAACAGAGATACATCTGAAAGAAGATAAGGCCGCACGGCTTCAAAGATTAGTTTCTGAGTTTAGAGTACTTCCAGAGTATCAGGATAAGGAAACTCGGATCGCTCAGATATCAAAAAGGCTTTCTGAATTATCTGCAGAGGATACCGTCGACAAAGAGTGGCAGTCTCAACTGGAGCGGACGATCGATGACGAAATAGAGCCTGATAACAGTAAGCTTGAGAGGCTTTTTTCTGAAGTTCAGATCGAACTTCCTGATCTTATTACAAGGCGTTTTGATGAGTTTGAGGCCTTTCACGAATCGATAGTAAAAAACCGTCGAGATCACCTTAAGCAGGAAATGGACGTCATATCTACTCGCATTGAGCTGCGGTTTTCAGAAAAGCAGGCGCTTGATAATGAGCGCGCTCAGATTTTGTCCTTGCTGCAAGAGTATGGAGCACTTGAGCAGTATATGAGCTTGCAGTCAGAGTTGTCAGCCCTGAACGCTAATGTTGAGCTGTTGAAACAGAAGCTAGCTGCGACACAGAACTTAGATGATCAAAAAATAGAACTCAAAATCGAGAGGCACAATCTACAGCGTAAGATGCGCATTGATCACTCTGAGCGTGATGAAGCTATCCGACAAGCTGTTGTGTACTTTGCGGAGATATCAAAACAGCTTTACGAGGAACCCGGTAAATTTACTATTGACCCAACAGAAAATGGGCCAAAGTTTGAATTCGACATCCCAGGCAAAAAAAGTACTGGCAAGTCAAAGATGCAGATTTTTTGCTTTGATATGATGCTGATGAAGCTATGGGCTGAGGAGCCGAATAGGCCAGAGGTGCTGATACACGATAGCTTGATGTTCGATGGAGTAGATGAACGCCAGATCGCTAAAGCGTTGATGGTAGGAGCTCAAATGTCAGAGCAATACAATTTTCAATACATCGTGACAATGAATTCCGACGATATACCTGATATGTCAGGATACAACGGCTTTAACGTTGAAAATTATAGAGTGGATCTGAATATTACAGATAGTGAAGCGGGTGGATTATTTGGTATCAGGTTTTGAAGTAAAGAAATCAAGATTAATTGAACATAACGACTCATATGAAGGGAGTGGTGTTGGTGGAGTAGTGGGTTAGAGCCAGCTGTAATAAGGGTTTGAAACTACCCTGTAGAATTGTCAGCCCCGGTAAGAGCTGGGTTTGGTTGTTTTATGAACAAATAGCCAAGAGGCCTCTGAGATCTGCGAGAAGGCTATGTTGGTAGAAACTGAGTACAGGTAAATCACATAAGTAGTTAATTCCGGTTCAGACCGATATGAGCGAACGCTAGGGGGTAGCATATTCGATTGCTTAGTCCAGAAATAAAAAAAAGGGTAGCCTTAGAAGACTACCCTGTTTTTGATTGAGCTAGCTAAATTAACTATTCGTTATAGGTTAATAGTACGCTTTAAGGCTTCGTAGCTTTCGCGCTGTTCTTCTAAGGTAACATTCTTCGGCTGCCGAAAAACCTTCATCCAAATACGTAGTTTTTTTAAGCCCGTTAAGGACAGTACCGATACTACCAATTACAAGATTTGGAATGATCTCTGCCCGTTCAGACACTATTTGTTGTAAATACTCTATGGCCATAAGCGGAGCACTTGGTAGATATTCAGGTAGGCAGTTCAGAGACCTAAACTCGATTTCGGTTACGCTTCCATCGTGCTGAGGAACACTCGCATGGATAACACAGAATTCCTGGTCTTTGTGCATTGGGATATTCTTATCGATATAAGCTCTAATACTAATATCTGATAAAATACCAACCTCGTTATCATCTTGATCTAATAGGACTGTTCCATGATCCGTCGACTGCAAGCAAGCATCTTTCGCTAAATAAGGCGGTTAAATAGCTTTTAGCGGATCCTTAGTATGAGTGGCTGGTATAGCAGCGCTTTCAAGTCTTGCACGATTGGTTTGTCTATTCAGACTACTTATAACATCATCTAATTCCCCTAAATCATCAGTATCTTCGTTAACCAGTAATCCATTCATAGTGAGCCCCTCAAGAAATTCTTGAATAACAGGTCCATGACCTGGAAAGTGGGAGTTCATGTAGGCTCGTACTCGATAGAAGCTATCTGGAAGAGCTTTGGGGTGGCCGTTTCGATTCAACTCAATTTTTGAACCAAAGCGAATAGAACTTTTTAATTCCGAGTCTTGTAAGTGTTCGGTAAGTTCATAGAAATAAAAGCCATCGTGTAATCCTAAAATGACGTTAAATGGTAGGCGATGATATAAAAGTGTATTTTCATCCTGATATATCAATCCATGTAGGTCCTGTTCCATAAAGGGATTGTAGATTCCATTCCAAAAACATTCATATCGGCTGATTGGGTAAGCAGTAAGGTCTTCTGCGTGTGGTGTTCCATTAGTATTCATAGTGAATCTCCAATAAGGAAAAAGTGTAAAAGAAAGAGCCCTGATGCGGGCTCGTGAATTTGAAGAAAGAGATAGGGTCAGCAGGTGGTGTTATTAGCTGTTGATGTAGTGGTCGCGAATTGCAGGCTTAACGGCGTAGTATCGAGCTCGTTTTCCATCAATAGTGAATGTAGACTTTGCTCGCTTTGATTCTTGGCGGTGAAGAAGGCTGAGTTCAGATAACTTACTGATGACTGTCTTCTGATCCACGCCTGAACATGCGGCGTTAAAGCGATCACCTGGTATCAATATCAGTGATTTACCTGAACGTGCATCCGTGTAGTCAACACATTGATCACTTTGATCAACAATGAACTGAGCCACGTTGATAATGCCTGTCAATGCGGGATCACTTTCACGCATTCCTTGCAGCCACTGATCTCGTGCAAATGTGACTGAATGCAGGACCTGCTCTTCGGTATACGGGACTATCTTGAAATCAACGGCAAGAGCCCCTGCTACGGCAGTTAATGCAAACCGACGATTAACTCGCGCCTGTTCAGGCGTAAGCCCATCAATCTGCAGTTGCTCTTCCCAGTATTCCAACTCACCTGTCAGGTACTCAGATAGCCCCGACATACCCATTGGACGCTCATCTTCATCCCTCAGGTTCACTAGCTGCTTAACCAGAGCGGGTAAAGCTGTACCGTAGTACTTTGAAGTAGCCGCTTTCAGCGCCTGCATGTGCTTTGCTGGATCTATGGAAGAAGGGAGTTCCATCCCATCCATGGGGATATCTGCAAGACGTACAAGCTGACCTCCTTTGATTTCGTCACCATTACCTTCTAACACTTCCCTGATTGACTTCTCACCGGATGAAAACACAATAGTGCGCCATTTCTTGGTAGCGACGAGCTGTCTTAGATTGTTCATGGACTCTTTACCTCGACCTGACATCAAGTTGTATAAGACAAACTTAATATCGCGAGGGTCCTTAGCCCCGATCTCATCAAGGGGGAGACCGATATCATTGTGCTTTGCTGCCATGCCTTCTAATCCGTTAGCGGTACTGTCCCATCTACGTATGCAGCTGTCTCCACCGGCGTTAGGATCGCTCCCGTTACCAAAGACTGACGCAAAGATTTGCAGCAACGTTGTTTTTCCTCGACTGGTTAGTGAGTGTACAGAAAAACCACCTACATCCAGATTTACCCAACGTAGTAGGCAGGATGCTAATGCAGCAAGGATTGCGAACACCTGTAAAGGGATCAAAGCACACGGCTTGGCAACATTTTCTTGCCATTCTTCCAGTGACCCTGAGGAGCTCATTTCTGAGATCTT
Organism: Amphritea sp.; assembly: GCA_024679645.1. GTDB lineage: Bacteria > Pseudomonadota > Gammaproteobacteria > Pseudomonadales > Balneatricaceae > Amphritea. Next base: position 26,273 of record JAIBCZ010000004.1, on the reverse strand, counting down.
TCCACCATTTTTAGGCATATAAGCAGTATGTTCTTCTTCGGTAACATGATCGGGGCTGATGATCTCCTCAGCCCCAACAAACATCATTGAGTCATCATCCCATCCCATGTCAGATGTGATATTCAGACGTTCATCTGAGTTTGATCGCATGATTAGTTCGGCAAAGGTCTTGCCGTGGCCAGGCATAATGCCGAGCCCTTTGGATTTCAGTGATTGGTGCACCACTTCTTTATGAACTTCGCTATCGGGTATGATGGCGCAGTGACGCTTTGAATCGGGATCTAGCCAAGTAGTGAGAGAACTCCATTCTCCGCTTTTCTTGCTGCGGCTTCGTGCCATCACCATAAACGGTGATGTGCTGACTAGTATGTCTTCATCCTTTTTGGTCATGAAGATTTTGCCGTCTTCTTGAAAGAATCCTGAAGGCCATATGGTGTCTTCAAAGTCATCTAAGCAGCTGGTGATAGTTTCGCCTTTCAATGCCAGGCGAACGGCCTCTTTTAGGGTTGGATTATTCATCCTTGTAGCCTTGATTTAGACCTACTTTGGGGTAGGTAGTTGATTTGATGCTCATCTGAGCAGTAAATATCAAAACGGCTGGCCGGGCCGTTTTGAATAGAATTAAACTGGCGTCCCAGCTAAGTTATCCGTCGTAAGGTTCGCGTAACCTTTAGAGAGCGATTGGTTCCACCTGACGGAGATGGATCGCTATTACTGCCAATTGAAGCCTTGGCAGTTGAAGGCAAAACACTCTAGTTCACTAGATTACTTTCCACCCAGGAAATTAGGTCGCTACGTCGGTAGCGAACTGCTGATTTACCTATTCTGCAGAAAGGGGGAAGCCCTTCGTTTCCTGCTGCGCGCCCTTTCTCTAGCGCGCTTTTAGAAATACTAAGATACTTGGCAGCATCTTCACTCCTAACTAAGGGCTCCCAGTCACTGGGGATATTCTCCATTTACATTATTCCTCCAATATCGTAAGTGATTTATTTATTACATCGGTGATTACAGCACATGTTTTTGCGAGCATTTGTTGGCTCAAGTGGCCGTAATGACGTTGTACGCAATATGTTGATTTGAGTCCCATTAACTTACTGACAGTAAACTGATCAACACCCGCCATAAGTAGGTGAGAGCAGAATGTATGCCTAAGCGTATGAGGAGTGACAGTTCCATCATTAAGATTCGCCATAATCATGATCTTTTTCCAAGCGCTATTGGGGCGACTCATGGGACGGTCATCAAATCTCCCTCGAAATGCTAAACCTCGACCTCCATATTTCTCATATTGAAGTTCAAGTATTCTGGTAGCTGTGGGGTTTAGCACTACCTCACGTTTGCCTGTTTTAGAGTCATCAAGTATTAACACCTGACGCTCTATGTCCCAGTTATCCAGTCGGGCTGACAACCCTTCAGATATCCGCATTCCCGTAGCCGCAAGTAGCTCAAAAACTCTAAAAGGATCCCCTTCAAAACTACGGCAAGCTCTCATAAAGCCACCTAGTTCTTGAGTTGATAAGTAACGATCTTTGCTGTTATCAGGGTTCTTCGTTTTAATTGATTCCATGAACGATGAACCGAGCCATCCTTTAGATATGAAGAACTTGCACATAGCCATAAGCAATGAAATATGCCTATCTATTGTTGAATCTTTGCGCTCCTTATTTTTGACTTTCTTCTTTTTAAGCCAGTTCAAGTAACTCTTTATATCTGCTGGAGTAACATCTGATAGCCTCATTTTCTTAAAGAACGGAGTCAGATGATTTTTTATTTTGCTAAGATCCTCTTTTGAGCTTTTTTTTGTTGCTTTAGAGTGTTCGCCATAACGATTCATAGCGCCTACAAAAGTAATTTTTGCATCAGAACTTGATACAAAAATCTCACCTTTTTGCACCGATAATCGATATGCTGAAGCGTTTTTTCTGGCGCTTTCAACATTCATTACGGGGAACTCTCCGAGCCTTTTAGAAAAACGTTTGTGTTTCAAATGAAAGCGAGAGTAATACGTTGCTATTCCGGTTCGAGATATCAGTACTTTTAAACCTCTACAATCAGAGTCAGATATTTCAATTTGAACCTTTCCTGACGGATAAGGTGATTGAAGCATCAACTGTATCGCACGCTTGGTTAACCGTATGGTTTGACCTTTAAGCAGCGGTTGAGAGGGTGAACAGATATTGCTGTTAGCAGTTTCCATGAAATACCTCATGAATCCCGCTGACCCTATTTCCCAAATTGTTAAAGAGCGATTGCCGATGCGAAATGTCGCTTCAGCTATTTACAGGACGAGATGTTATTAGTTGTTATTGGTCGTGTAAAACCGATAATGCAGCTAAAAGTCCTTATAAATTTATAGCTGGTAGTGATAAGATCCAGAAAGGAAGAGGCCCTCGTATTATTGTAAGAATGTTCGGCAGGCAAGTAGGCCTACTCCCCGATCTAGAAATTTGGCAAATACCTATTAAAAAAGAGAAGGGAACCTATGGAATTCAAAATTATTGGAGGTTTTTCCTTTTTTTCATCTTGCTGGATATTATTTTTTGTATGCTCATTTACAGAAATAAAGTGGTGTTTGTGGTGTTGTGGGGCATGGCTAGCAACGGCGAAGGTTTGCGAGTACCCGCCGAAGTTTCCATCTCCGCTTTTAAGAGGAGTCGAATAGATTTGCTTGCAGAGAGGTTTGTAGAAGTGACTAAGCGGAGGTCGCTAAAGCATAAACTCTGGCCCGTAAGCTTTCTGAGAGCGAGAAGAAGAAACCTGTATAAGAGCTGTTAGTAGGGTGCTACGACATTGAAATTTTCCCACACCTTAAAAACGGGATGAGAGCCCGCTAGGGGCAACGACTTTTCCGCAATAAATTCTCTTACATCTATATATAACAACCTTGCATAGCAGCGCTCGCTGCATTCTGTTTGATATCCATTGCAAGGAGTTCACATGTTTTCCTCAGCTAAATGCTCAATGATCGATAATTCCATCACGGTAGAACCTAGTATCTCGGGGGCGGTAGCCGGAGCAATCGCCGGAGCCCGCGTCGGTGTCATTATTCCTGTCGTTGGCCCTGCCGTCGGAGGTGTGGTCGGGGGTGCTATAGGTCTAATTTTCGGTCCTTCTGATAACTAATGAGGGGGTGATGACTGTGATTACTATAAACAGCCCTTCTCAGGTCATTCAGCTACCACTGGATGATGATCTCATTAACGCCCTGATCCTAGAGATTGAACAACCATTCGAATCAGCCGTAGCGGTTACCGTATTTTGGCAACAGACCAATACACGATTACTACTAATCGAGCCAGATGATGACCTAGATAACTTATCTAAGTCCGATCCTGTATTGGCCTTTGCGCTTGAATACCCCGAGTGGATTATTAACCTTCCGCAGGACCACCAACTCAGCCTAGCCGTTACAACTGATGACGGTGGTGGTTGCTATCTCCTCTGTCCTACTCAATTGATTAAATCATCGAAGGATTAAACAACATGATCACTAACAAAACTGACGCTGTAACCTCCACTCAGGAGGTTACAGCTATTGAATTCATACTTCTGAAGCAAGCTACCGCTCCCAAACTCTCACCTAAAACCCCAGGTTCTCTGACCTATCAGATCGGTAAGCATCCTGAATCAAATGCTTTGGCATTACGGATGCTCGAAAGTGACTCTGGGGGCTACTTCAGTAAAGAGTGGGTTGAGCTGGAATCTATCAAGTCACTGCTCGATACCTTAGAAGCTGATAAGCCCTTTAAGTCGTCAGCACTGCGTAACCTCTTCAGTGGAGGCTCAAGTAACAATGCAGGATTTTGTGCTGCGGTATTCAGGGCCGAAGGAGTTCTTGCTGCTGTGCCTGACAAAGCATTCCTACATTTAAAGGGGCATCCGGTCGATGATTGGATAGCTGAAGTTGGCAAACTCAAACCAATGAAGACTCCGCCCAAATCCAGCAAGCCAAAGCCTAATGCTTCAACCAAAGCTAAGTCTGCACAGGCTAAAACTGAAAGCCTCTTTACTGATTCTGACTCACCAATATCTGCCGATACCAAACCTGAAAACGATATATAAGGAGGAAAGACTATGTTCCAGTTACCAAGGAACTACTCAGTACCGGTATCTCCGGAACTTACCCAACTGCTTGTTGATGCTACAGAAACACACCTACGGGCCCGGGGAAAAGACCGGGGCATTAACGCCGTTACGATTAACTTCCGTGACCCTGATTACTCCGCTGAGGCAGGAGGCTATCACCCTGTAGAGATCCGTATTGAAATTTCAGAGGATAAGGGTGTTCTAAGTTACATTACGGACTTTTGTTATGTCGGTCAGGGTTGGTGCAGTGAGCTTGCGAAAGAGCTGGATTTCGATTTTGAATCCGGTGATTTCTATGCGCTTGATCTACCTCGTCAGGACTTAGCTAACTGCGCTGAATTCTATGCTTTGTGGCAAGACAACTTTCTGACCTACAACCGAATGGGCGTTTTCGATGTCACTGTGACTGTCGACGATTAACCCATCAATCTCAATTCCATTTTCTCGCCCAATACACACTCAAGAGGCTAAACCCTCTGTAATTCCAACCTGAATGACCGGTAATAGACCGGGCGGCAGGTAATTCCTCTTTTGCTTTCAGCGCCTAGAATCCTATTGGCAGCATTGCCAAGGCTTCGCTGTGTCTGCTGCGGGGGAAAGTGTGTGTTGGACCGAGGATTACAACTCCCAGGAACACTAAGGAGAAACCTATGGCTAAGCCTTCTTCGAATAAAATGCGTTTGACCAACAGGCTAATTGAAAAATTACCTCCTCATGATGCAGATTCCCGATCTACGGAAAGAGAAATCAGCGATACTGACGTTGTAGGATTAAAGCTGTTAGTTGGTAAGAACAAAGGCTCGAAAAAATTCTTGCTGCGATTTTCCTTCAGAAAAAGAAAGCGCTCTATCGCCATTGGTCCTTTCGGGCCATTGTCCGTTGCTGAGGCACGTGAAATAGCTAACCAGTACAAAGGAATGGTGGCTAAGGGTATCGATCCAAAGCAAGAGAAGCTTAAGAGCCAGCGGGCACTGACTTTGGATGAGTTCTTTTACCAACAGTATGCACCGCTTGTTGCCGCAAAGAAGCGAAGCGAACGCAGTGATTTAGGTCGCTACAAACACCATGTTCATAAAGCATTAGGCGGGCAGCTACTCGATGAGGTCACCACACAGAACCTGCTGGCGTTGCAGAGCAGTCTAACCGCCAAATTAGCCCCTGCAAGCAACAATCGAGTATTAGCGCTCTGTCGACACATCTTTAATACAGCGGAACAATGGGGATTAATCGATTGTAGTCCTGCTAAATCTAGATCAGTTCGGTTACTCAGAGAGGATAATCAACGTACCCGACTACTAACGGATAATCAGCTTCGTGCGCTGTTTAAATCCTGCGACGAAGACTGTAACTACTTTGCAGGTCAGTACTTTAAGTACCTTTTGCTAACAGGAGCCAGGCGCTCTGAAGCAGCTCAGGCTAAGTGGGAACACATCAGCATAGGGCTTGCCCACCCAACCTGGGTGGTGCCTACATCCAAGGCTGGGGGGTATACCGTGTATCTCAACAGATTAACTGTTGAATTACTCAGGAATTTACGGCGCATACAAGGCAACCCTTTTCTGTTTCCAGGAGGATATCCAAACTACAAAGACTATGGCGGCCCGATAACGTCACCTTCTAAAGCCTTTAAACGAATTTTGCGTAGAGCGGGTATTACAGGCGAATATTGCATCCATCAATTACGTCACCAGCACGCCTCTATAATAATCAATAATGGGGGAAGTATTACGGATATTATGCTCGCGCTGAATCATTCGTCTCCAGCTATGAGTGCTCGTTACAGCCATTTAAGCCCGAGTCGTATCGCACATACGGGTAATCAAATTTCTGATTTTGTTGAGCAAGCGCTGTCTTACTCGCCATATCAGGGATAACAATAACTTCGGAAGATATCTATGTACCCATTAGATAGAAGCCAAGTTAGTAGGCTGCTTTAAAACACCCGGACTTTCACCTGACAAACTATCAGGGGGGAGCGAGGTGTTTTTTTAGTTCTGTAGATGAAACTTGCAACTATATGCAATGAGATAAAGACATGCGCGTACACATCAGCAGCTTATTTGTTTTGCCACTACACAGGGAGTACATACAATCGCGTTTGAGTCACAAGGGCGCATCCACTAAAATCCCCGAAAGCAGACATACACTTCAACCTTCAGTAGTGGGTAACTATGTGCCAGAAGCTGCCATGGCTAATGGAAATATATATCCATAACCTGCGAAGAACCTAAAAAAGAGGCACAGCTACCCAAAATATTTCGCCAAAAAGAGAGAGCGAAATACAGTGTTACTGATAATCAAAAATTTAAATACGCACCGATAATTAAATATCAACTCAAATGAAGCTACCAGCCATCATATATTCTTTAAACACTGAAAATTTTCTCTTTGATCGTTTTCAAATATTACTTGAAATCACTTGCTCGCGGGCTATCCCAGCTTCTTTAATAAGCCAGGAACGGAATATCTCCGCATGAGGATGTTCAAATTGGTTAACCGGACTTATCAGGTGGAAAGCTTCTGATGTTGCCATCCGTTGTTCAAAGGGGGCTATCAACTGTCCTGTTTCAATCATCTCTTCAATCACTGAGGTCCGGCCCAGTGCAATACCTTGCCCCCTTTTAGCCATATTCAAAGCAGAGATCAGAGTATCAAACTGAATTCCCTGAGAAGAATCTAACGCTTGAAATCCCGTTTGCTTCAGCCAGTACCCCCAGCCTTCGTTATACCCAACCACATGCAGCAACGTACATCTGGATAGATCTTCAGGAGAATTAGGCGGCATTTCGCCGTTTGCCAGCGTTGGACTACATACAGGAATAAGTTCATCCCAGGTCAGCCGATCACATTTAACATCTGGCCATTCCCCCAGGCCATGGCGAACTTCCATGTCAGACTCTTTATCCATCTCCTCGACCCAAATATTACTGGCAAAGCGCAAATTAACATCGGGATACAAAGTGCGAAATTGACCTAAACGGGATGAGAGCCATGTGACAAAAAAGATCAAATTAGTTTTAATGGTGAGCGGGCGGGTCTGACCTTTTCCAAACAGCTCATCAGTTACTTCAGCAAGGCGTTCAATCGATTCATGTACGACAGGGACATAAGCCCGGCCGGCTTTTGTCAACTCAAGCCCTCTGGGAAGGCGCTTGAAAAGTAGCACCCCTAGCTGGGACTCAAGCCCTTTGATTTGCTGGCTGATTGCCGCTTGAGTCAAATTAAGCTCTGACGCAGCCTGGGTAAAATTCAAATGACGTGCAGACACTTCAAAAGAGCGCAACCAGTTGAGCGGTGGGAGTCTTTTTTTCATCTTAGTATCCTCACATCAGAATTCTTATCATCTAACTATTATCAATTAACAACCCAGGCCTGCGACTTATCTGTGCAGAAAAAGGCATAATTAAATCAACGTTTAAGCACTTACGATTAATCGTAGAATATAGCAACGGTCAATCGTAAAAACTCGTTTCTCATTCCTAGAAAAATTAGCACCACAACTTTGGAGGGGCCTTTTTCAGAATGGCGTCTCGCAACAGTTTATGGCAATCAGTATAGGTCTCCGCCAGCTCAATGCCTTATATCCACTTACCCGACAAAATCAAACGTTAAGCCAGGAACCGCCATGATAGTCTCAAGCCACTGGGGTGTTATGGCGCCATGTATCTTGGCCGTTTACTCTTCCAACCAGGTTATGCAATTTTTTCCGTGGCGAAAGTTACAGTCAATGCAGCGGAGTATCTCTGTAGAAAAAAGAGCCGAGACCCCTTATGCAGGGGCTCGACCAAAAAGTGCAACAATTCTACTCGTTAGTGACCGGCTTAGCTTGGGAACGCGAAGGATACGCCTTCACGTACACCACTTGAAGGCCAACGCTGAGTAATAGTCTTACGCTTAGTGTAAAAACGTACGCCATCAGGACCGTAGGCATGCAGATCACCAAACAGTGAACGCTTCCAGCCACCGAAACTGTGGTAAGCAACAGGAACAGGCAGTGGTACGTTGATACCAACCATGCCCACCTGAATATTGTCAGAGAAGTAGCGAGCCGCTTCACCGTCACGGGTAAAGATACAAGTACCGTTACCGTATTCGTGGTCGTCGATCATCTTCATCGCTTCTTCCATGCTGTTCACACGAACAACCTGAAGTACTGGACCAAAGATCTCTTCCTGGTAGCTCTGCATCTCAGTGGTAACACCATCAATCAGTGTTGCACCAACGAAGAAACCTTCGGCATAACCTTCAACTTCCGGTGCACGGCCATCAACTACGATGCGTGCGCCATCAGTTTCTGCGCTATTGATGTAGCCGACAACTTTTTGCTGATGTTGACGAGTGATTACCGGGCCAAAGTCATTGCTGCTTTCGCTATAAACGCCAACTTTCAGCGTCTTCATCGCTTCAGTCATTTTAGCAACCAAGGCATCCGCAGCTTCATCACCGACGGCAACAGCAACAGATAGCGCCATGCAACGCTCACCAGATGAACCAAACGCAGCACCAACCAGTTGGTTAACAGCGTTATCCATATCCGCATCTGGCATCACGATAGCGTGGTTTTTCGCACCACCCAGCGCCTGGCAACGCTTACCATTTGCATTTGCTGTACTGTAGATGTACTCAGCAATAGGCGTTGAACCAACAAAGCTTACCGCTTTGATGCGCTCATCAGTCAGCAAGGTATCTACTGCAACTTTATCACCATTAACTACGTTCATTACACCGTCTGGCAAGCCCGCTTCTTGAAGCAGCTGTGCAATATACATAGTAGAGCTTGGATCACGCTCTGAAGGCTTAAGAATAAAGGTGTTACCGCAAGCGATCGCCAGAGGGAACATCCACATAGGTACCATCGCCGGGAAGTTGAATGGGGTAATACCTGCTACCACACCCAATGGCTGGAATTCACTCCAGGAATCGATACTAGGGCCAACGTTCTTGCTGTGCTCGCCTTTCAGCAGCTCAGGAATACCGCATGCATATTCAACGTTCTCAATACCACGCTGCAGTTCACCGCCCGCATCATGGCTGATCTTACCGTGTTCTTCGCCAATCATTTCGCAGATGCGATCAGCATTCTGTTCCAGCAACTCTTTAAAGCGAAACATGACCCGGGCACGCTTAATTGCCGGGGTATTACGCCACGCAGGGAAAGCTGCCTGTGCCGCTGCAATTGCTTCTTCAACAGTTTCTTTAGATGCCAGCGCTACCTGCTTAGAAGCTGCGCCTGTGGCTGGGTTATAAACATCCTGAAGGCGATCCGCTTCAGTAACCATTTGACCGTTGATCAGATGTCCAACTGTATTCATGTGTATTTCCTCAAAATAATATCCGGCGGCAATACGCCTGCCGGAATGGCATAGGGGGATAGTTAGGGAGTCTTCGAAAGGCCCTCAGATCGGGAATCCCACCCGCCAATACCTGAAGGCTTGTTCTCAGGCCAGGGTTTACCAGATCTGTTTATAGATCTCGATGATCTGTTCGGGAGTAGGCACCCGCGGATTATTATTCGGAGAGCCCGACGCCAAAGCCTGTTCAGCCATGGTTGGCATCATCTCAAAGAATGTCTCGCGCTCGATACCAAACTGTTCGGGTGTAGGCACCTTCAGTTCGTCATTCAGTGCACGCAGTTCAGTCATCAATTTACCGTTGGCAATGTCATCGCTATCCTGCACCGTTGCAATTCCCATCGCCCGGGCACAGTCAGCATAACGTTCTGATGCTTCAGGTATGGAAAATTCGGTCACTGCCGGTAACAACATCGCATTCGACAAGCCATGAGGTACATGGAAAGCGGCACCGATCGGACGGCTCATTCCGTGTACCAGGGCAACAGAAGCATTTGAAAAAGCGATACCAGCCAAGGTAGAGCCCAGCATCATCGCTTCACGAGCCTCTTTATCAGATCCATCATGGAATACGCGGCGTAGATTTGGGCCGATTAAGCGCATAGCTGACAATGCCTGGCTATCACTATATGGGCTAGCCTTCTTACTTACATAGGCTTCCATTGCATGGGTCAGTGCATCAATACCAGTATCAGCAGTGATTCTCGCTGGCAGACTCAGAGTCAGTTTAAAATCAACCAAAGCTGCAACCGGCATAAAGCCAATACCGACACAAAGCATCTTCTCATCGGTAGTTTCATCAGTGATGATGGTAAAACGGGTTACCTCTGAACCGGTACCGGCGGTAGTCGGTACAGCAATAATAGGAAGACCTTCTTCGTTTACGATCCGAGGGAATTTGTAGTCCTGCATATCACCGCCGAACTTACCCAGAATACCGATCGCCTTAGCGCTGTCGATCGGGCTTCCGCCACCCAGTGCGATAATACTGTCGTAGCTACCGTCACGTACGGCATCCACGCCCGCCTGAATCGAGCTAACGGTCGGCTCCGGCACGGTATCATCAAACACATCGGCAGTGATGGAATCTTCCGCAAGACAAGTCTGTATACTGCCGGCATAGCCCAACTCAACCATCATCTTGTCTGTAATAATCAGTGGCCGGGAGCAGCCCAGACTGGCAAGAATATTCGGAATTTCAAGGCTTGCATCCTCACCAACCTGCATAATGCGGGGTAGAATTACTTGGATCGTCATAACAACTCCACTCATTTTTGTACTTATTATTTCAGGGAACTCTTCCGACTTTAGATCGAATCACCTAGGACCCAAACCAGAAGGAGCTATCTCACTTGTGGCAACTGAATCACAAGTGATATCGACATTGTCATGAATAGCCAAAAGCCTTAAAAGCAATAAAAAACCACCCTAAGACACTGTTTTTTTTATGCCCGGCATTTGCTTTTCATGAGGAAAAACAAAAAGTAATTTTATTTCAATGGCTTAATAAGTCAGCAATATCAAAAAAATACCAAGCATAAAAAAAACCACCCCTAGGTGGTGTTTTTTATTGCTGGTTCGTTTTTTTTTTCACTCCTAACATCTCATCCCAACACGCCCGATCGTATTGACGAGCCGGCAGCGTGTTTTAACGGTCACGGGTTTAGCCTACCCAGGCCGGTTTACAGACACCGAAACAACTCGGATGAAATGTAATTGTACGTTCCGACAGTTTCTATGCCGCCTGGCTCAGGAACGTATTCCACAGGATAAATTGAGATGAATAATAACAATCAACTACCTCTTGAAGGCGTCCGGGTCGTAGACTTTGGACAGCAAATAGCCGCACCAGCCGTCGCCATGACGCTGGCGGACCTTGGTGCTACTGTGGTACACATCGACCCGCCTCAGGGGCCGCAATGGGATCATCCCGCCAATGCTGTACTGAACCGTAATAAGAGCTGCCTGAGACTCGATTTGAAAAATGAGTCAGGCCTCAGTCAAGCCCTGCGGCTCATTGAAGAGGCTGATATTGTTATTGAAGGTTTTCGACCTGGAGTCATGCAGCGACTAGGGGTCGATTTTGATCAACTGCGTCAACAGCGCCCGGAACTGATCACGCTTTCTGTGCCTGGTTTTGCCAGCAATGACCAATTGCGTCGGGAGTGGAAGGCCACTGAAGCAGTGGTTGCTGCAACCTCTGGCGCATTTACTGATATGGGCTTCAACCGGATATTAATGGGCAAAGAACCGAGTTTTTCTCCAGTACCTTTGGGTTCGTCCTACGCTGTATCTCTGGCCGCCAGCTCCATGGTCATGGCCCTGCTGGAACGGGAGAAAACCGGCCGCGGCGATAAAGTCGAAGTACCTGTAGCGGCCGCATTAATGGAAGGTTTGTCCTATAACTCCTTTGTCATTGATGACATTCCGGAACGCTACAAAACTATGCGTGAGCACGAGATCGAGTATCGCAAAAATAATGGCATCAAAATGGATCTTAGCTATGAAGCACTACAGGAATACCTGGATCCTTTCTTTCGTACTTATGACTGTGCCGATGGCCGAAAATTTTATTGCGTATGTCCTTCGCACCGCAACCATGCCAAACGCGCACTACAGGTGCTAGGTGTCTATGACGAATTGATGGCGGAAGGGTTTCCTGATGTGAAAAATCTGCACCTGCCCATCGCTGAGTGGGACGGTGAAACCTCCATTGGTGTCTACCCACTCCCTAAGAAATGGGCTGACAGAATCGCCGCCAAAATGAAAAAGGCGTTCCTGGAAAAGAGTTCTGACGAGTGGGGAAAAATCTTTGGCGAAACAGGCATTCCGGGCGCACCTCACCGCAGCACAGAGGAGTGGGTTAATGATGAACATACCAACGCTGCGGGCCTAATCGTAGAAGTAAAAGATCCTGAATACGGCGATATGAAACAGCCTGGACCGTTGGTATGGTTCGAACAAAATTCCGATGCTCTGCTTACGCCACGACCAAGAAAAGCTGTCAGCTTCGATGAAGCACTGGCTGAATTGCAGGAAGTCGCTGAACGTAGCACAAGCGACCGCCCGACAGGCGATGAAATTCGCCCTATTTCTGGTAAAGGCTGGCTGGACGGATTCAAAGTTCTAGACCTGACCAACGTTATAGCGGGCCCTCATTCCGCAGCATTTCTGGGGCGTTTTGGTGCTGAAGTAATCAAACTGGATCCGGTCACACCGCTATATGATCCACTGATAGGCACCCTTTACAGTTTTCAGACTGACATGGGAAAAAAGAAAGCGCTGCTGGATATCAATACCAATGAAGGCCGTGAAGCACTCAATCGTCTGATACGTTCGGTGGATCTGGTACTGATCAATGCCCCCGATCGTCAAATGAAACCGTTAGGCCTTGACCATGACAGCCTGCAAACGATCAATCCTGGTGTATTGTTCTGCCGTTTAGACTGTTTCGGAGGTCCACGTCGCGGGCCTAAAACTGACTACCTTGGTTATGACGATATCATTCAGGCCAATAGCGGTATCATGACGCGCTTTGGCGGTAAAGATACGCCCGAAGAACACGCTCATGTAGGGACACTGGATGTAAACTGCGGTTTTGCGGCCGGTATGGGGGTAGCACTTGCTGCCTATCACAAGCTCAGAACCGGAACGGCTAGCCGGGTCAGGACCTCACTCTCAGCGGTTACGAATATGGCCCAGATTCCTTTTGTCTTTGATTTCGAAGGAAGACCGCCATTCAATGAAGCCTCCGGCCGTGAATCATTAGGTAATCACGCGTTGTCGCATTTCTATGAAACATCGGATGGCTGGATTTTCATGGATTCTGACCTATCCGAAATGGATCGCCTTACATCAATCGAAGGCCTGGCAGATATAAGACAAGCCAGCGATAGGTATAACTACCTGCAACAAGCATTCAAGCTAGCCTCATCTGAGTACTGGACCACAGTTTTACATCAAGCCGATATAGCCGTGGCAACCCCTAACTCAATTGAAACACTACGTGATCAGAACAGTCGTATCGCCGATGGTACTCCAGGCATTGATTCAGGCAGCTATGCCTTCTCGATCTACCCGGATCATCCCAGTGGCCACTGCTTCACTCAGATCGATCACTATTCAATTCGGCCGTCAGAAGCCTCAATCAAAGCGGTCGCATCAACTGAACGGTTTGGCCATTCAACCCGCGAGATTCTGAGTGGTGTCGGCTATAGTGCCGGCGAAATTGAATCGATGATTGAACGCGGTATCGCGAGTCTGAACTGGGGAAGAGAGTTCCTACCTAGCTAATCATTTTATCTGGCTGGCACTCATCCGCCAGCCATAACCCCGGGATCAATTCATATGTCTGAACGTATCTGTTTTCCCCGCATTATCCTGAATGACTCAGGCGTACTTCAGGAAGTCCCAAGAATCCTATCGTTAATGGGGTATCGTACCCCGATGATTCTCTCCGGCTGCAGCGGGTCAGAAAAAATGAATTCGCTTAGCCTATCCCGGCAACTGGATATCTTCAGAATCAAGCACAGACTGTTTGATGATATCCCTGCTGAACCTCAACAGAGCGACATCGACAAAGGCGTAAAACGCTTTTTCTCGGGTAGCGACAGTCTGATGCCTGATACTTTCGATGTTATTATTGCGCTGGGCAGCGGATCTGTGATCGATTTGGCTAAGTCAATCAGCACTTATTGCAGTAACAACAGAGCTCAGGGGTATCCCCGGTCTTTCAGTATTACCGGAATCCAGATTCCACTCATCGCAATCCCGACAACCTTTAGCTACGATACTACTCTGGGGTTGCTCCCTAAAGCGACAGGATTAACCCCAATGACTGCTTCAGAAAATCATTTATCAGTTCCCGTCGCAATCATTCAGGATACAGACCTTATCAGCCAGACCCCACAACTGCAGCTGATAAAGAGTGCTGCCAGAACCTTACTAAAAGTAATAGATTACATAGCTTTTGGGCAGCCATCACCGTTCCGCGATCAACAACATCATTCCGCTCTCATGTTGCTAAATACTAATCTGCCTCTCCTGATACCAGAGCCTGATAATTCTGATGTCAGCCAGTCATTGCAACTGGCATCAATGCTGCCGGGATCGACAGCATCTGGCAACACAACCGGACCACTGGAGGAAATTCACAGAACGCTGTGTGATGAATTAGCCTTACCCCGGGATACGATCTTTCCTGAACTACTGACTCAGGGCATCGAATACGCTGCCCACGTCAATCCAAAGCGATTTGTCAATTGCGCAAAAGCGCTGACCATTACTAATCAAAGGGAACCGGAGAAATCCACAGAAATGTTAGCAGCAGAACTGAAACACTTTGTAGTCAGTCTCCGCTTCCCTCCCCTGAGCTGTTACGGTCTAAACAAGCAGACAGTTTCAGATCAAGTAAGGTCAGTTGCCGACCAACTGACACAGCGCAACATCGCTTCAGTAACTAACGAGAAAACAGCAGCACCATGATAAGAAAGCATTCTTAAGCAGATCAAGAACAGCAAAACCGGCTTATGCCAACGAGTACTCCAACGCTAACATTATTAACTAAAAGTGACAGACTATATTACTTAGGAAACTTCGAAGTTAGTATAGGACTTGTTCGCAGATTCCTTAGATAGTTCTTCAAAAACAAGCTACAAAATCTAATTTTACCCTCTACCTTAGGCGGCATTAACAACCTAAGCCTGTCCAATCTCTACTCCCTCCTCCCTGTTTTTATTTTTTCTCTTCCCGCTCTCTCATAAATCATGCAACCAATTGAAAAAAATAGAAAAAAACAGCCATTAATTTACTTATCGAATGACCTAAAAATAGTAGATTGCAATGCTCTTAACAGATTTATAGCATGCTGTTATCGATAAAAAAATAATTAGAAGAAGCAGAATTTATGATCTTTATTACATCAGACCGGCAAGCAGAATCAGAGCAGGAGGTTCCTTGCCAAATTATCTGTTATCCAGACCTGATCTACAGAATACATGCAGGACATTATTAGCAGAGCGGCCGGTTTCTGCCTCCACTACTGCGCCATAACTCTGCTGATAAGAATTATTACGCCCCAAACGATGAGAAATTAAAACAACAACAAAAGTAAAAGGTAAACCGATGCTCGCAGAAAAACAGATAGATGCGCTAATCGCGCAAAGGGGAGTCCTGAAAGGACTCAACTCAACACTTGGTATTACTGCCATTGTCATGGTACTAGTGTTTATCCTCTATACCGTGTTACTGGGCGAAGTTGCCAGTCAACAATTCCTCGGTTTGAAAAGCTGGATCGAAGAAACCCTCGGTTGGTACTACATCCTGGTCATGCTTATGGCATTCCTCGTCTGTGCAACGCTGATGGTATCTAAAGTAGGCCGGATACGTTTAGGCCGCGATGACGAACGGCCTGAATTTTCTAACTTTGCCTGGTTTTCCATGCTATTCGGTTGTGGTACCGGAGCAGGTATGCTGTTCTTCTCGATGTCGGAGCCAATGATCCATTTCGCTAGTGGCTGGAGTGGTGGAAACCCTTTCATGAGTGCTGAAGTAAAAGCAGCGGTTGCCAGCTTCTTTGAGGCGAAGCAGGCGGCTCTGGCAGCGGGCTTACAGCCAGGAGACAAAGGTTTTCCAGTACCTAACGATCTGGTAGCTGAAGCTGCTGTTGGCGGCCTGACACTTACCGTTTTCCACTGGGGTGCTGTCGCTTGGGCTATGTATGCCATCGTAGGTTTATCACTGGCTTACTTCTCTTTCCGTAAAGGCCTGCCTTTATCAATCCGTTCAGCGCTTTATCCTCTTATCGGTAACCGGATCTACGGCCCGATTGGTAACGCCGTAGACATCCTGGCGGTATTCGGAACCATCTTTGGTATCGCGACGACTCTGGGTCTGGGTGTTGAACAGATCAGCGCTGGTCTTATCTCTCTTAATATTCTCGATGAGAAATCTACCACCGTTACGGTTATGTCTATTGTCTTCATCACGTTGATTGCAACCTTGTCTGCAACCAGTGGTGTGGCTAAAGGCATAAACATGCTGTCGCAGTTCAACAGCTATATCTGTATTGCCATTATCTCCTACTTCCTGTTTGCCTCTAGCGGTAATTACCTGATTGCCAGCACCCTTACAACGTTGGGTGATTACACGTCAGAAGTTTTCTCTATGACACTCTGGACTGCACGCAGCTCTGAAGAACAGACCTGGCAAGGTGGCTGGACTATCTTCTACTGGGGTTGGTGGATTGCTTGGTCTGCTTTCGTAGGTATGTTCATTGCGCGTATCTCACGTGGCCGTACTATCCGTGAATTCGTTATGGGTGTTGTATTCATCCCTACTATTGTCTCGCTTATCTGGTTCAGCATAATCGGTTCTGCCGGTATCTATGAGTCCGTTTACGGCGCAGATATGTCTATCTACAATACCTCGGTCAACAACTGGGATTACGCAGGCACGCTGTTTACCGCTTTTGAGGTACTCACGCCTGGCGTAGCAGCGACTGTTGCTAAGATTTGTGCACTGGTTGTTGTTGTTGTCTTCTTCGTTACGGCAGCTGACTCAGGTACTCTGGTACTGGGCCGCTTACTATCCTTTGGTCGTCGTCCTCCTATCCAGCAACGCATCATCTGGGGTTCTGTTCTGGGTGCTGTTACTCTGATGATCCTGTTGATGGGTGGCAGTCAGGCACTGAAAGCGCTACAAGCCGCGTCAATCGCCGGTGCACTACCCTTTACGGTAGTCATCATCGCCATGATGTTCGGCCTGGTGAAATCACTGCGTAAAGATAGCGAAAGCTTCGTTGCTGAAGATGAATCAGAAGAAATTGAAGAGGTTAAGGAAATAATCGATCGTGAGGTCGCTGACCTTTCCTGATTAATCTCAGCTAACCGATCAACACTGCCGGAGCGTTAGTTCTGGCAGGTGTCCCCTGGCCGGTGTACACCGCCGGCCATCCTATTCGAATATCTGAGCCTTAATCTCTCTGCAGCTATTTCCAGTACTATTAGTTCTAGTTCAAAACGCTGGGACCTCAGTGTCTGGCATTAAGGAAGTGAATCAGCCAGCCTTTCGTTGGCACATTGTTCATAAACTATGAAATAAAGCTATATGTACGGATTCTGAACGCACAAATATCTATTGCTCTCATATCCAATCCTGCAATATATGATTCTAGGAGTTGATAAATCCAACTCTGTCTACGAAAAATCGTTACCATCCAAGGCGATTCAAGTGATTATCAGTATAGCTTTCAGAGTACCTTTCGGACATAAGAGAGACTAGCAACGAACTGAAGTTAGCCTGGTTAGTCAATGGCTGCTCTGTGGCGAAAGCTGACGCTTGTAACGACGCCGTCTTTGTCCGCTTTCATGCTCTCACCACCATATAAACACGTGTGGTGTAATACGGTAGAAAGCTACTATTTTACCCCCTAAAAACCTAACTATTGATTAGCGGATGGTAACCATCATCCATGAATTCACCAAGTTAGGGATCAGTTATGATTATCCTTTTTACCTCTGTCAAAGGAGGAGTGGGCAAGAGCTCGATCGCCTTTAACCTTGCCGCGTATGTTAACTACACTTATGTCACGAACGATATAGTTGCTATAGATGATGACACTGCAATTCAGATTGAACCGAAGAAGAGGCGGATACCTGTTCAACTCTCTTCAGAGCCAGATATAGTCTTCGATTTCGGTGCAATGTCCACTCAGATAGACCCCAAAGTGTCGCATGCCCTCAATATATGTGATGTCGTTGTTATTCCAACGATGACTGATCCACGTAGCCTTCAGGCGACTATTGATACGGTTAATTTTGCTAAAGAAGCTAACAAGCCTATTGCTATCATCATTAACAACTTCACGAATCCGAAGAAGTGTAATCAAGCTCGCCAACATCTGATCAGAAACCTTGGTCGTCTACCGATATTTGCCATTCGCTATACGACGCTATTTGAGCGGGTCAGCCGTGATGGTCGTGACTGGATACAGAATATTCATAACGATAATGGAGAACATCAGCTCAATAAAACTCGAATAGCCCATGAAGCTATCTATGATGAGATTCTAAGGTTAGGAGGTGCTGAATGAAGTTACAGACCCAGGCAGAAATAGAGCACGCAATTGGTGGTCGTCCTCGAATGAAGAATTCGAAGGTACGAATAGACTTTTACGTGCTTCAGGATGATGCGCTGAAACTTAAACAAATAGCCGATAGTAAGGGGTTAGCTTTAAGCCAACTCGTACGCTCTATAACTCGTGAGTATCTCAATCAGGTATGACGGGAATACAAAGGAAGGCTAACCCATATGGTGGTTAGCCTTGCTAAGCAAGGCAGTACATATACTTCCTTTTACTCCAAGAATTCCAAGGGCTAATGAATGACTACATCAGCACAAGATCAGAACTACTTCAGAAATCCTTTAATTGGGGATGGGATTGGTGAAACTCAAATCAACATTCAAGCAGCAATGTCACTGCTAAAACAGCTTCAGTGCGAGAATAACGGAAATGGGATAGAACTAACGACCATATCTAATCAAGGTTTGCACCTCTTTAATACCTGCATTCTGCAAGCAATTGAGTACGAGATGTCTTATCGATCTGATAATTAAAAGCAAGAAATGAGAAGGGGCTATATGGCCTCTTCTCAGTTTTTTAGGCTACAGGATGTACTTGTTAAGTGAAGTAATTATCTGTGAACATAAATTGATCGATAAGCCCATATACATGCAGGCTCAATTAAAAAGCAGATCATACTCACCTTGCGAACAGGGTTATCCACAGAATTTGGGGGCAACTAAGTAATGATGTGCGTATCAGTTGTACAACAAGATGTGAGAAGTGCTTTGAAGCAGAGTGCAAAAATTGATGCTGGAGGGGAATAACAAAAATGGAGAAATCGTAAATTGCAGCAAAGAATAGGAGACAATGAGAAGATGTTTGACGTCGCCCCGACCAGAGAACGACCAGAGCCCAGAAACAACAAAGCCCTGCATTTGACTGCAAGGCTTGAAGTAAGTGGTGCCCGGAGGCGGAATCGAACCACCGACACGAGGATTTTCAATCCTCTGCTCTACCGACTGAGCTATCCGGGCAACGGGCGCTATTAAACACGGCCGGTCGAAAAAAATCAACTGAATTACGCATCTGCCCGATAAAACATTAGGTTACTGAACAATAAGTAACCGATCAGATACCGAATTTGGCACGATAGGCTGAAATTGCTTCAATTTGAGCATCCATACTCCCCTTCTCACTCAGATAAGTGAGCAGATCATTCAGGGAAACAATGCTCGCGACAGGCATCGCATAATCGCGCTCAACTTCCTGAATCGCCGACAGTTCGCCTTTGCCCTTTTCCTGGCGGTTTAAAGCGATAACAGTGCCTGCTGGCGTTGCGCCGGCCTGCTCAATAATATCCATCACTTCACGGATCGCAGTACCTGCCGTGATTACATCATCAATAATCAGCACCCGGCCTTCGAGCGGTGCGCCAACCAGATTGCCACCTTCACCGTGAGTTTTAGCTTCTTTACGGTTAAAGACATAAGGCACATCCTGGCCAAACTCAGTAGCCAGCGCGACACAAGTCGCAGCAGCCAGCGGTATGCCCTTATACGCAGGGCCCAACATCACATCGTACTCGATGCCCGATTGCTGAATCGCCGCCGCATAGCACTTTCCTAGGCGGGCCAGAGCCTCACCTGTATTGAAGAGGCCAGCATTAAAAAAGTAAGGACTGGTCCGGCCAGACTTCAGTGTGAACTCGCCGAATCGCAAGACCTCTTTCTCAATCGCGAACTCGATAAACTCTCTCTGATAATCCTGCATCTGGGCTCTCCGCAAAGCTATATAAAAAGTGCGCGTATGATACAGGGTTTCGTCCTGCCCCTCTAGAAGGAACAAGACTTAAGCTCTGAATTACCCCCTGCGAGATTAATTGTCAGCGCTTTAGATTCAAATTTGCTTAAACACCCAGTACAATGCGGCTTTCGTATCGAACTACGCTTCTCACGGGTTTATAGCTATGCGCGTCATAACTTTCAATACTCAGGGTATTGAACAGGCAGCAGATAATGGGTTTTTCCAGTGGATGGTTAAACAAGATGCAGATGTTGTGTGTCTGCAGGATCTGCGAGCAAAAGAGTATCAGTTAGATGATAAACGCTATCATCCCGAAGGCTATGACGCGTACTTCTTTGATGCATTTGAAGATGGCTACAGTGGTGTGGCAATCTATACCCGGATAATGCCTAAAGCTATTATGACCGGCCTTGGATTTGAGCAATGTGACTTTAATGGCCGCTTTATTCAGGCTGACTTTGATAACGTCAGCGTCGCAGCATTCAGTGTCCCTTCTGGCCTGAAGAGCGAAGAAGCGCAGGCCGCCAAAGAAGAATATTTACGACTGCTCAAGGGCCACTTCACCAAAACCCTGCGTAAACGTCGTGAGTTCATCTTTTGTGGGCCGTTACAGACCGCCCACAAATCTCAGGACCTGAGCAACTGGTATGTGAACCAGAAAGTATCAGGATTTCTCCCCCAGGAACGCGAATGGATGGAAGAACTCTTCGGTGAGATGGGATATGTCGATGCGTTCCGCCAGGTCAACCATGCTGATCAACAATATACCTGGTGGCCCGATTACAACAAAGCCCGCGACCTGAACGAAGGAGCGCGTCTGGATTACCAGGTCACTACCGCCAACCTTCGTAAAACGGTTAAAGCCGCATCTATCTACCGGGATGAGTGTTTCTCTGCTCATGCCCCGGTCATTGTCGACTACGACCTGTAAAATACAGCCGACCACAAACACAAAAAAAGGGAGCATCAGCTCCCTTTTTTATTACATGACACGCATATCAGCCTGCAAGCACCTGCCGCTGCAGCTCAGATATTTCCACAATACCTTTTTTAGCCAATGCCAGCATCGCATTCAGTTCATCTTCTGAGTATGGTTCGCCTTCTGCCGTACCTTGTACTTCGATAAAGCCACCTTTATCGGTCATGATAACGTTCATATCGGTTTCCGCGTCAGAATCCTCTGCATAATCCAGATCCAACACCGCCTCGCCTTTATAAACACCCACCGAGACAGCGGCCAGACCAAATTTAATCGGATCACCCTTCATAGCGCCATGCTTATCTTTTTTCAGAAAACTAATGGCATCTCTCAGCGCTACATAGGCGCCAGAAATTGATGCTGTACGGGTTCCACCGTCGGCTTGTATCACATCACAATCGATAGTAATGGTGTTCTCACCCAGCTTTTTAAGATCCAGACAGGCGCGCAGCGAGCGACCAATCAAACGCTGAATCTCGACCGTACGACCACCCTGCTTACCCCGGGAGGCTTCCCGACCGTTACGACTACCGGTAGCGCGAGGTAACATCCCGTATTCCGCTGTCACCCAGCCGCTACCCGAGCCACGTAAAAAGCGAGGCACTCCCCGTTCCACGGAGGCAGTACAGATCACTTTAGTATCACCAAACTCGACCAGTACAGAGCCTTCAGCGTGCTTAGTGAAATTACGGGTGATACGTACCTCACGCATCTGATCGACATTACGGTTACTCGGCCGGTGTGTGGTAACGCCCAGGTTTTGCAACTGATCTGAAATTGTTGAGCTCATGTACTTAGGAATCCTGTTCGACAACCCGACCGGACGCATAGAGGAAGCGGTCGAGGACTGTTAGAATAAAACGTAAACCCGCCGACACTCGTTTCAGTGCCAGCAACGAAAACAGCATTCTAATCGAGAATAGACGATATGACACGTAGTATGACCGCTTTTGCCCGTCAGGAAGCACAACATGAGTGGGGCAGCCTGATCTGGGAAGTTCGATCGGTAAACCACCGCTACCTGGAACCCCACCTGCGCCTGCCAGAGAGTCTTCGTGATCTGGAGGGCTCACTAAGAGAGTCACTACGTAAAAAACTCAGCCGGGGGAAAGTTGAATGTACCCTGCGATTTGTTCCCGAAGCAAAAGCCCAAACCCTCACCGTTAACGAATCCTTCGCCCGTGAACTATTAGACGCCGCACAGCAGGTCGAGAACCTGCTGCCGGTTTCAACACCTCTCGATACGCTGGAACTGTTGCGCTGGCCCGGTGTCCTGCAAGACACGAAGCTGGATATGGATAAAGTCAAGCAAGCAGCCCAGGAGCTCTTTCACAAAGCCCTGAATGACCTGATTGAAAGCCGTGGCCGTGAAGGTGTTGAACTGGCGGTATTAATTGATCAGCGCCTAGATGCTATCACCGATGTCGTCACTGATGTCCGCAGCAAACTACCGGCTATTCTTCAGGCACAGCGGGATAATTTAAAAAGTCGTTTGGAAGAATTGAAAGCAGACCTGGACGAAGGCAGGCTTGAACAGGAGATGGTAATCCTTGCGCAAAAAGCTGACGTTGACGAAGAGATGGACCGTCTCAATACCCATGTTCAGGAAGTGAAGCGCGTTCTGAAATCAAAAGGTCCCGTTGGCCGACGACTGGATTTTCTGATGCAGGAACTGAACCGGGAAGCCAACACGCTTTCCTCCAAATCAATTGTGTCAGATACCACGCAGGATGCTGTTGAGCTGAAAGTACTGATTGAGCAGATGCGCGAGCAGATCCAGAATATAGAGTAAACACGCTTTAGTATTCATTTACCCATCAATACTGCTTACTGTTAGATATACAGAACTGGTGGAACGTTAATTTATAGCATTCCATATTCAGATTAATCCCCCTGCTCTTCATTTAAAAAGGAGGGCTGTGGGGACATTTCTGTTAATTACTCAAACAATTGTCAGAGCATCGCCCGTTCCATTTCAAAAGAACCACCAACCATTATTCTAACGCTGTCCAAAGCGGTATAATCAGCGCTTAATTTTCCACAGCTCCCTTTGCTGCTTATCTTGTTGCTATGCGAGAGCCCGATTAAAAGTGACCATTATTATGAATCAGCTAGGTACCCTGTACGTTATCTCAGCCCCTTCCGGAGCAGGCAAAACCAGCCTGGTTAAGGCCTTACTCGATCAGGATAAGCAGGTCTGTGTCTCTGTCTCTCATACAACCCGAGGTATGCGCCCAGGTGAAGTAGATGGGAAAGACTACAACTTTGTCGCCATGGATCAGTTCAACAATATGATTGAACAGAACCAGTTTTTGGAATTTGCCGAGGTCTTTACTAATAAATATGGCACTTCACAGGTCTGGGTTGAGCAACAACTAGCGTCAGGACTGGATGTCATTCTGGAAATCGACTGGCAGGGAGCTCAGCAGATCCGCCTGAAAATGCCTGAGTGCGTGTCGCTATTTATCTTGCCCCCTTCTACGGAAGAGCTCCGTAAAAGGCTAACCGGGCGTGGTACTGATTCTGATGAGATTATCAATCAGCGCATGTCAGAAGCCCTGAGTGAAATGAGCCATTATCCTGAGTATCAGTACCTCGTCGTCAATGACGATTTTAATGCCGCTTTAAGTGATTTACAGGCGGTGTTTACTGCCCGTCGTTTAGAGTTAAGCCGCCAAACGATGAAACAAGCTAAAATCCTCGCTGGGCTCTTGTCAGAATAAGCGCTCTCCGGTAGACTGGCCGGCTCTCCGAATCAGGTCTGAATACCAGCCTGAATGATTGAATCCTATAACCGAGGTCGCCAATGGCTCGCGTAACTGTTGAAGATTGTCTTGAAAATGTAGACAACCGTTTTGAACTGGTAATGATCGCATCTAAGCGTGCTCGTCAGATCGCTACGGGTGGAAAAGAACCTAAAGTTGAGTGGGAAAATGACAAGCCAACTGTGGTTGCTCTGCGTGAAATCGCAGAAAAACACATCGATGTTTCCATCCTTGATGAACGCGAAGAAGATTAACTCTTTTTCAATCCGTCCGAATAAGGCATCATCTCTATAGTTTCTGTTGTTTTGTAGTCACCTTTGAATATGACTACGCTAGGGGCATAGGAGTGATTGATGCCAACTGTAGATGCGCTTTCTGACCGTCTGACTGGATACCTTGATCTGCAACAGATCAAGTCGGTTAGACGTGCGTATTATTATGCTGAGCAAGCACATGATGGGCAGCGCCGTAAAAGCGGCGAACCCTACGTTACCCACCCTCTTGCTGTCGCCTCAATCCTCGCAGGCATGCACATGGACCATCAAAGCCTGATGGCAGCCATGCTTCACGATGTAATAGAAGACACCGCGGTATCCCGGGACGGCCTTGAAGGGCAGTTCGGGCAAACGGTTGCCGACATTGTCGATGGCGTTAGTAAACTGACTCATCTGGAGTTCGAAACCCGTGCGGAAGCTCAGGCAGAGAACTTTCAGAAAATGGTTCTGGCCATGGCCGTCGATATCAGAGTCATTCTGGTCAAACTGGCGGACCGGCTACACAACATGCGCACCCTCGGTGCTATGCCGCCAGAAAAGCAACGACGTATTGCCCGTGAAACCCTGGATATCTATGCACCGGTTGCAGCCCGTCTGGGCATGCGAGACCTGCAACTTGAACTTGAAGACCTGGCGTTTCAGTCCTACTACCCTATGCGGGCGAAATATATACGTCGGGCGGTAGTTCAGGCCAGAGGGCAGCGTAAAGACGTCATTACCTCAATAGAAGATGCTATACGCAACAGACTTAATCAAGAAGGTTTAGCCGGATCGGTTTCGGGGCGGGAAAAACACCTCTATAGCATCTACAGCAAGATGAAAACCAAGGGCAAGTCCTTTGCAGAAATCATGGATGTGTTTGCTTTTCGTATTGTCACTGAATCTGTCGATGACTGCTATCGTGCTCTGGGCATAGTACACAACCTATACAAGCCGGTACCGGGTCGCTTTAAAGATTATATCGCTATCCCCAAGGCTAACGGCTATCAGTCCCTCCACACCGATCTTTTCGGCGCTCGGGACATCACCATTGAAGTACAAATACGTACTAAAGAGATGGATGCGGTTGCCGGCCAGGGAATAGCTGAGCACAGCCATTATAAAATTTATGGCGATTCAAGCTCTGCCATCGACGGCTATAATCGCGCTCGCAAATGGGTTCAGGGCTTACTGGAAATGCAGCAGCGAGCCGGCAACTCGATGGAGTTTATCGAAACCGTTAAAACAGACCTCTTTCCTGACGAAGTTTATGTATTCTCCCCCCAGGGTCGTATTTTTGAACTACCACAGGGAGCCACGGCGGTCGACTTCGCCTATGCGGTCCATACTGACATCGGTAACTCATGCGTATCTTGCCGCATCAACAGGCACTTAGCGCCGCTCTCACAGCCTCTGCAGAGCGGCCAAACGGTAGAGATAATTACAACACCCAGCGCGCAGCCAAATATGGCTTGGCTCAACTTTGTAATCACCGGAAAAGCTCGCTCTGCTATACGTCATTTTATTAAAGTTCAGCATCGCGGCGAATCCATTGAACTGGGCCGACGCCTACTGACCCAGTTTCTTTCGAATTACGGTTCAAGTTTCGAAGAAATTGACCCAATTTCGCTTTCAAGCTTACTTGAAGAGACTGAGCTCGGCTCACTTGATGAGTTGCTTGAAGACATCGGGATGGGGAATCGGATGGCCTACGTTGTCGCTCGTCGCTTACGCCCTGTCGAGCATGAAGAGGAAGAGCAGCAGGAAACTCCAAGTTCCGATAAAGCAACATTGGCTATTCGAGGCACAGAAGGCATGGTCCTCCATTACGCCCGCTGTTGCGGACCGATCCCCGGCGATAGTATTACCGGCCATATAAGCACAGGCAGAGGATTAGTTATTCACCGTACCGACTGCCGCAATATTGCCTTTATGAAGGATGATGCCGAAAAATGCGTCTATCTCGAGTGG
>JAIBCZ010000153.1 GCA_024679645.1 Amphritea sp. | reverse complement strand
TTGTCATCACTTGCCACTTCCACGTCAGCATGATTTTGCCGACGAAGGCGCTGCTAACCACACCCGACTCTGTCCAGATCATAGCCAATCCGGCATAAACCTATTCGTATACGGACGGGACAACAACATTGCACCTCAAATTTATCCGGCCCGTCAGACCCGCGCGGCGTGTGAAGCGCTGGTCCGGCAACACAAATTACCTGCTAACAACCAGCTAGTGCTCCAGCAAAACCCAGACGTTATAGATCAGGGAGTCTTCCACAATGACGTCATAGCTGTTGGCCACCGACACTTTCTAATGCTGCACCAGCAGGCATTGGTTAGCCAAAAAGAACAGTTGATAGCACTGCACAAAAAATGGCATCAGTTACACCCTCATACCCCTCACCCCCTCACCATTACTGAGTTCAGCAATACCCAGCTAACCGTCAGCGAAGCGGTATCCAGCTACCTCTTCAACAGTCAGTTAATCAGTATGGCGGATAAAAGTATGCGTTTGCTCGCCCCGACAAACTGTTTGCTGGCTAATAGGGCAGAGCAGGCCATAGAGTGGCTAATTCAGGGCGATAACCCTGTCACTGATGTCGAATATATCGATCTGACCCAAAGCATGAATAATGGTGGGGGGCCAGCCTGCCTGCGCTTACGGGTACCCATGAGTAAAGCAGAATTGAACGCTACTCACCCAGCAGTTTTACTCGACTCCAGGCTCTATGCCCAACTTAAAAGCTGGATAGAAAAACACTACCGAGAAGAACTGAAACCTGAGGATCTGGCAGATCCGCACCTACCCCGAGAGATCCGGACAGCGCTGGACGAACTAACACTTATTCTCAAACTACCAAACCTCTACTCATTTCAGGTATAAGATACAAAGCTTTTAGTGGATAAAACCCTATACTGCACCTATGACTTTCAAAATGAGCAACCGGGTTTACATCGCTGTCCTGGTCTACATTGCCTGGGTATTGGTATATCTCTCCTGGGATTATTCGCGTGAAAAAGAACGCATCTACCAACAGATAGATAGCGCGTTAGTCACCAATGCGCTGGCTGTTCCCCTGCTCTTACCCGATAACTTCCATCATCAAGGCATGGCGCCTGACAATATAAAGCCTGAAAACGACCTGGCTAATACACTGCAGCTCTCTCAATACATTCGCAATACCGATGTGATCTATATCTACACGCTGGTTAAGCAAAACGATAAAATTTATTTCACCAGTGCCAGCGTAACGGATGCCGAACTCAAGGCCGGTGAAAACTTGTATCATTATTACCTTCTTTACGATGATGCTGACGCCAGAATAGAAAGTGTATTTTCCACGCGACAACAGCTCTTCATTGAAATCACAGATAAGTGGGGAAACTTCCGTAGCGTATTTATTCCACAACTATCACCCGATGGCACAGCGTTTATTGCCGCTGCAGATATTGAAATTAGTCACATCGAGTCGACGTTGAACCAACGACTCGCCCAACAAATAGGGTTTGCGAGTATATTTTTATTATTTCTACTTCCCGTCATGTTCGCCTTTTCCAGCACCCAACGACGCTGGGCCAAAGAGCTGGAAGAAAGCGTCAGCGAACGGACACAACAACTGCACGCCAGTGAAAGGCAGCTTAGCTCGATCATTGAACACTCGCCGGTGGGGATCTTTCACTACGATCAAAACTCCGTCCTGACCATGATGAATCAACGCTTTATCGAGATCATTGGCAGTACCGAAGAGGTGCTCATTGGCTTTAACATGCTAAAAAACTTAGAAGATAAGCAGCTTCTCAGTGCACTGCGGGACTCTTTACAGGGCAAGGTAGGGCAGTTCGAGGGGCCTTACACCTCCGTCACCGGTCACAAAAGTATCTATCTGATCGCTGAGTTTGTGCCTATGCGGGATACCCAGGGCAATATCAATGGAGGTGTCGCGGTATTTAACGACGCGACCGAACAGCAAAGCACCACCAGCACACTTAAGAAGCTCTCTCTGGCCGTTGAGCAAAGCCCCAATGTGGTTGTCATTACCGATGTTGCCGGACAAATTGAGTATGTTAACCACCGTTTCACCGATATCACCGGCTACGACCCAGAAGAAGTGCTCGGTAAGACACCTCGCATGCTAAGTTCTGGCGAAACGGCCAAAGAGATCTACACCGATCTTTGGGAAACACTGCTCTCCGGACAGGAGTGGCGCGGAGTCTTTCATAACAAGAAAAAGAACGGCGAGTTCTACTGGGCTGAAGAAACAATTTCGCCTATTACTAACAACCAGGGTGGCATCACTCATTTCATTGCTCAGCAAGAAGATATCACCGAAGTACGGCGAATTTCGGATGAGATGAACTTTCAGACAACTCACGACCTGTTGACCGGATTACTGAATCGTCGCCAGTTTGAAAAAGAACTTGAGTTAACTGTACAGCATGCTCAGAAGCATCACTCTCATCACGCACTTTGTTTTATCGATATAGATCAGTTCAAAATTATCAATGACACCTGTGGACATATCGCCGGTGATGAGCTTCTACGACAGGTCAGCAATTTGATTCGGGATAAGATACGCAGCCGCGATATCCTCGCACGCCCGGGTAGCGATGAGTTTTTGATGTTATTCGAAAATGCCAGTCTGGCGCAGGCTGAGCGTGTTATTCAGACAATTATGCAGCATCTGAAGCGTTTCCGGTTTCAGTGGGAGGATCGAAGCTTTCCGGTAGAAATCAGCGTAGGCCTCACCGCCGTGGATCGCAATACTGAATCCGCCGTTGAAGCGATGAAGGAAGTTGATACTGCCTGCTATACAGCGAAAGATACCGGCCGCAATAAAATTCACATCCATAATGATAATGATGAGCAGCAACTGATTCATAAAGGCTATATTCAATGGGCCAGTGAGATTCGTGCGGCCCTCGATGAAAACAGATTCAGGCTTTATGCACAGCCAATCGTGCCTTTGCAACATGATAAAAAGCGCGGTTATGAAATTCTCATCCGTTTACTCAGTCCCTCTGGCAACATTGTCCCGCCTGGCGCCTTTCTTCCCGCCGCAGAGCGGTATAACCTGGCGGCTCAGATCGATCATTGGGTTATTGAGAACACGCTGCAATGGATGTCTGAAAATATCGATAAGCTTGGCCATATTGATAGCCTGGCGATCAATCTCTCGGGGCAGTCTCTGGGGGATGACGCTCTACTCGGATATATTATCCGGAGTATTGAACAAGGCTTAGTACCCGCCCAGATGATTAAATTTGAAATTACTGAAACCGCAGCAATTGCTAACCTTAAAGATGCTCAG
Organism: Amphritea sp.; assembly: GCA_024679645.1. Taxonomy (GTDB): domain Bacteria; phylum Pseudomonadota; class Gammaproteobacteria; order Pseudomonadales; family Balneatricaceae; genus Amphritea. The sequence goes on along the minus strand of JAIBCZ010000153.1, from coordinate 2,300 downwards.
ATATTTATAAAGTCATTGAAGAAACTGGGCTGTCGCTTTGCTTTGGATGACTTTGGCAGTGGTCTGTCTTCTTTCGCCTACCTTAAAAATCTACCGGTAGATCTGCTGAAGATCGATGGTATGTTTGTCCGGGATATTATTACCGACCCCATTGATGAGGCGATGGTGCGTTCTATCAACGAGATCGGCCATATAATGAAGATGGAGACTATCGCCGAATTCGTTGAGAACGACCTGATTATGGCTCGATTGAAGCATCTCGGCATCGATTACGCCCAGGGTTATGCCATAAGCCGCCCAGAACCTATAGATAGTATTATCAACAGTTCACCGGCAACAGTGCAGACCTCAGAGAGGGAACTCCAGTAGCAACGTTAAACCGGCACCCGGTTGACTACGAGCAGATAAGCTGCCGCCCAGAAGCTGAACCGCCCGTTGCGCAATACTCAGTCCCAGACCATATCCGTTCTGTTGTTCTGTAAAGCGCACAAAAGGTTTAAACATTTTATCCAGCTGTTCCTGACTCAGCCCAGGCCCCTTATCCGTTACAGAGATCCGTAGTTTGCCCTCGAACTGCTCAGCGCTGAGACAGATCTCAGTGCCATCCGGTGTATGCTTTACTGCATTACCTAAGATATTGTTCAACGCTCTCTCCAGCAACGCAGGGTTACCTTTGAGGCGATAATCAACCGGCATCCAGATCACAGGGTGTTCAGGGGCACTAAATTGGTAATCATGCACCAGAGTATCAACGACGTTACTCAATGCGAAATCCTGATCGGATACCTCCATCTGTTCCAATCGCGATAGACTCAGAATCTCATCGATCAACCGATTGATACGGTCACACTCGAGGTTAATTCGTTCAATATATTCCCGATCTTCTTCGGGCAGGTGCTGTCCAGCCAGCCCTGCGGCCATCTGCAAACGCGCCAGAGGGGCGCGTAGCTCATGGGAGACATCCTGCAACAGATGCTGATTAGACTGTAATGTTTGCTCGACATATTCCGCCATCCGGTTAAATTCCCGGCTCAATTCACCAATTTCATCGCCTCTGCGGCTCAGACAGTCATCGGTGCGGGCACTCAGGTCTCCCGTATACAGGTCACGGGTATATTGTCTTAGGCGGTTAACCGGTCGCACCACCATTAAACTGATCAATAATGCGGCGATTCCCGCCACGACCATCAACAATACGATCTGTACCGAAAGGAAAAAACCGAATAATTTGGCCGCCAGCGTCGGACGAATATCCGTCTCAACAACCACGCGATACTCCTGCCGGGTATCAGACACCAAGCTCAGAATCATCGGATTGCGAAACGCCCTTTCATCCTTAGTGCCATAAATGATCTGACCAGTGGCTTTTTCCTGAATCTGAAGTTTTGGCGGAAAAAAACGCCTCTCATCATGATCATCCCGGTCATGATGATCACGTCGCCAGTCCCTTGGCGCTTTAGGTGGCGGTAACCGCCCAGTCCGTTCATAACGATCAACAAGCAACTCCGCCTGCCCTAGCGCTTTAGCACTAAGAACATCACGATAGCGTTCCTGTTCTGACAAATGACCAATGATAAAAGCGGTCAAAGCGATAACCAGAAAACTGGTTAACCAGACCGTCACAAATATTTTTAGAAATAGCCGTTTATACCAGCGAATTTTCATCACGCTTTTACCAACATATAACCTGCACCACGCACCGTCTTGATCAGCTCTGTATCAGGTAAGACTACAGCCAGTTTCTGCCTCACCCGACTCACATGCACATCAATAGCACGATCATAAGCGGTGAGCTTGCGATGCAGTACTTTTTCGGTAAGGCTATCTTTGCTGACGATGGTACCTGCCGCCTGCATCAGTTCAGCCAGAACATTAAATTCAGCACTGGTCAGCTCCAGCTCAGTATCAGCAATGCATACCTGCCGCTTGCCAAAATCCAATTCGATCCCATGGATACTTAAATGATCAGGCCCCACCGCTGGCGCTGCTATTTGTACACTGCGGCGCAATACTGCACGAATCCGGGCAACCAATTCGCGTGGATTACAAGGCTTACCCAGATAGTCATCGGCCCCCATCTCCAGGCCGATAATCCGGTCTATATCTTCCCCTCTTCCAGTCAGCATAATCACTGGAGTGGTAATCCGAGGGCGCACCTGCTGCAACAGATCCAGGCCGCTCTGACCGGGCATCATAATGTCAAAAATAAGCAGATCGTAACTACCTGTATCCTGCAGTAGCGGTAACGCCTGCTCGGCACTGTGGGCAAAGTTAACCTCAAAGCCTTCTGAGGTTAAATA
>JAIBCZ010000099.1 GCA_024679645.1 Amphritea sp. | reverse complement strand
CACAATGAGTGAAGATCGACCGGGCAATGGCCATCAGAAAACCTGGCTAGGCAAGCTTACCCAAGCCTTTTCTGATGAGCCCAAAACCCGCGAAGACCTGCTGGCTGATCTGAAAGACGCCACCGATGATAACATTCTGGATCAGGAAGCCTTCAGTATTATCGAAGGCGCTATGCAGGTTGCCGACCGTCAGGTACGAGATGTCATGATTCCCCGATCTCAGATGGTCGTGGTCGAGGCTGACCAGACACCGAAAGAGTTCCTGCCGATCATCATCTCTTCCGCCCACTCGCGCTTCCCGGTTATCGGTGAAAATCCAGACGACATTCTCGGTGTTTTGTTAGCCAAAGATCTTTTGCCGCTGATTCTGGATGACAACAATCTTGAAAATTTCGACATTTCCCGGCATGTACGTAAAGCAACCTTTATTCCGGAGAGCAAGCGCCTTAACGTGCTCCTGAAAGAGTTTCGCGCAACCCGTAATCATATGGCCATCGTTGTCGATGAGTATGCTGGAGTCTCGGGTGTTATCACCATCGAAGATGTCCTGGAGCAGATCGTCGGCGAAATTGAAGATGAACATGACGCAGACGATGACGATGGTAATATAAAACCGTTTGATGATAACGGTTATATTGTTAAGGCCCTGACCTCGATAGAAGATTTCAATGAGTTTTTCGATATCGGCATGCCTGACGATGAGTTTGATACTATCGGTGGGCTGGTGACGCAGAAATTTGGTCATCTGCCAAACAAGGATGAGACAGTAGAGATCGATGATTTTACATTCAAAATTCTTAGTGCAGACAACCGCCGGATACGCTTGTTACAGGTTATTCGTTCAGCGTAGGTCAACTGATCATGGCTAACAGTGCAAGTTATGTCTTCTGGCGGGTTTTGCTATGCCTTTTCGCAGGCGCTATTGCTCCTTTCTCACTCGCCCCTTTTGATTACTGGTATCTGGGCGGCATCTCCGTAGCATTACTTTTTTTAACACTGCATCACTGCTCTCCCCGGGCCAGCGGCTGGCTGGGCTGGTGTTATGGGTTGGGTTTTTTCGGCACCGGGGTATCCTGGGTATTTGTCAGCATCCACGAACATGGAAACGCACCCGCTCTGCTTGCAGGAGGCATGACATTCCTGTTTGTCGCCGCACTGGCTATACTCTTCGCTGTTCAGTGCTGGGTCTATATCCGCTTTTTCCGCAATGCGATCGGTTTTTGCGCGCTTTGGCTGCTTTTCGAGTGGCTGCGCAGCTGGTTATTTACCGGTTTCCCCTGGCTTTATCTTGGCTATGGGCTCATTGATACACCACTGGCTAAATTTGCGCCATTGGGCGGAGTCTGGTTTCTCAGCCTCTATGTTGTCCTGGTCGGCACCCTGTCGATCACCTTTTTTAAACGGCTTAGCCACCCCCTGCAATCGGCTGCAATCTTAATGCTGCTGGCGATTCCCTGGGTGGCTATACAGCAAGAAAAAGTGCCGCAAGACTGGACCTCACCGATTGGTGATCCCCTGAATGTAATGCTGGTACAGGCGAACATCCCTCAGGAAGAAAAATGGATACGCAGCAATCTGAAAAACATCCTACAAACCTATGTCGATCTGAGCCAGGACAGCGATAAAGCGGATCTGCTCATCTGGCCCGAAACCGCGATTCCTGCTTTTTACAACACCGCATCAGTCATACTCAGCCCATTTATAGAACAACTTGAGCAAAGTAATACCGCGATGATCAGCGGCATCCCCACAATGTACCTTGATCCGGAACACCCTAAAGGCAGACGCTACACCAACAGCCTGACACTCTTTGCTGGCGGCAGCGGTAGTTATGATAAACAACGTTTGGTGCCTTTCGGAGAATATGTCCCACTGGAAAGCCAATTACGCGGTCTGATTGATTTCTTTGATCTGCCGATGTCTGAATTCAGCCTTGGATCAGCCAACCAGCCTCTGCTTGATGCCGGCGAAGCTAAAATCGCTCCGTTTATCTGTTACGAGATAGCCTACCCTGAGCTAGTCCGACACAACAGTCTCAACAGCGATCTGTTATTAACCGTTAGCAACGACACCTGGTTCAGCCATTCCATAGCGCCGACACAACACCTGCAAATTGCGCGTATGCGGGCGCTGGAAACCGGCCGCTGGTTAATCCGGAGTACGAATAACGGCATCAGCGCACTGATTAACCCTGAAGGTGTAATCAGTGCAACCATCCCTCAATACGAGCAAGCAGTACTGCTAGGGAACGTTCACCGAATGGAAGGGCTTACTCCCTATCAGCAATGGGGACTGCTTCCTTTGCAAATCCTTACCGGATGCATGCTGCTATTAGGACTTTTCACTGCTGCTCCAGGGGGCAGAAGAACGCACAAAGGTATCTGAGCCGCATTTCTGACAAAGAGACAGCCGGCTGGTATTGGTATTCGTTACCTGTTCGCCACATACCAGGCATGAAAAAGTCCCTGCCGCCGCGATTTCGCGGGCATGATAGTGTTCTTCCCCGCTAGCCAGCCGCTGCTCCAACTCAGCAATGCCAATACGGGTTCGGTCGGCCAGCTCCATCAACTGACGGGCAACCTTTTGCTCCAGTATATTCAGATCAAAGTTAAGCCAGGCAGCGATCCCCTCACCTGTTTCATGGGCGTAATATCCCAGGCGCTTAAGATCTCGCTTGAGATAGGCACTCAGCAGATCCATTTCATCCCGGGTCATCTCTTCCGCCGTCAACTCCAGTTCAACCGCTTCTTCGATCTTCTCTTGCAAATAGTCCCATGAGCGATGTTCCGCTGATGCTAAATCCTTACGCAAACGACTGAGTACACGGTCATACTGAGCACTGCGATCTGTGCCGTTGTTATTGTTGCTCATATCACTCTCCAAAGCCGACGAAAAACTATATGTAAGATTGCATATATTGTATCCTATGCTCCATTGACCAAACTTTCCATTGACCGGCACCACTCCTTTGCCGGTTTTTATTATCAGAGCCAAAATGAACGAACAATACAAACCACAGCACATTGAGCCAGAAGTCCAGAAACACTGGGTCGACAACGAAAGCTTCAAAGCCACTGAAGATCTTTCCAAAGAAAAGTTCTACTGCCTGTCCATGTTCCCCTACCCCAGTGGTCGGTTGCACATGGGTCATGTTCGTAACTACACCATTGGCGATGTAGTTTCACGTTATCAGCGGATGCAGGGTAAGAATGTTCTGCAGCCGATGGGCTGGGATGCTTTCGGCCTGCCGGCAGAGAACGCAGCATTGAAAAACAATGTACCGCCGGCTAACTGGACCTATGAAAATATCGATTACATGCGTAATCAGCTTGATCTGATGGGTTTTGGCTACGACTGGAGCCGGGAAGTTGCTACCTGCCATCCAGAGTACTATCGCTGGGAGCAGTGGTTCTTTACTCAGTTGATGGAGAAAGGACTGGTCTATAAGAAAGAATCTGAAGTCAACTGGGACCCGGTTGACCAGACTGTTTTGGCCAATGAGCAGGTTATCGATGGCCGGGGCTGGCGCTCCGGTGCGCCTGTTGAGCGTAAAAAGATCCCTCAGTGGTTTTTGAAGATCACCGATTACGCCGATGAATTATTGGATGATCTGGACAAGCTACAAGAGTGGCCTGAACAGGTTCTCACAATGCAGCGCAACTGGATCGGCCGCTCTGAAGGTGTTGAGCTAAATTTCCACGTAGAAGGTTTTGGTGAGATGGAAGTTTTCACCACCCGGCCAGATACCCTGATGGGCGTCACCTACGTAGCTGTCGCGCCAGCTCACCCACTGGCTCAGAAAGCCGCAGAGAATAATCCTGAGCTGCAAGCATTTGTCGCTGAATGCAAAAATATGAAAGTGGCCGAAGCAGATATGGCCACAATGGAAAAGAAAGGCTTCGATCTGGGGATCAAAGCAGCACACCCTATTACCGGTGAAATGGTTCCCGTATGGACAGCTAACTTCGTCCTGATGGATTACGGTTCAGGCGCCGTCATGTCTGTACCTGCCCATGACCAGCGCGATTTCGAATTTGCCCAGAAATATGGTCTGCCGATTAAGCAGGTTATCCGCCCGGCAGATGAGAATATCGTCATAAATATCGATGAAGAAGCCTATACAGACAAAGGCCTGCTGGTGAATTCCGGGGACTTTGATGAACTGGACTTTGAAATGGGCTTCAAAGCGATCGCTGCTGAACTCCAGAGCAAAGGCAAGGGTAAAACCACCATCAACTACCGACTGCGTGACTGGGGCGTATCCCGTCAACGCTATTGGGGCACCCCAATTCCGGTTGTTAACTGCGACAGCTGTGGTGCCGTACCGGTACCTGAAGACCAACTACCGGTTGTTCTGCCTGTCGATGTTACCTTTGACGGTGTTGGCTCACCGATCAAGAAAATGGATAGTTTCAAAAAGACCAGCTGTCCTAAGTGCGGTGCCGATGCCGAGCGTGAGACCGATACCTTTGATACCTTTATGGAATCGTCCTGGTATTACGCACGTTATGCCTGCCGAAATGCCGACACCATGCTTGACCCGGAAGCCGCCAATTACTGGCTGCCGGTTAATCAGTATATCGGCGGTATTGAGCATGCCATCCTCCATCTGCTGTATTCACGCTTTTTCCATAAACTGATGCGTGATCAGGGGTTAGTTAACTCTGACGAGCCGTTTGAGCGCCTGCTATGCCAGGGTATGGTTCTAGCTGAAACCTATTACCGTGAAGATGAGAACGGTGGCAAAATCTGGATCGCACCTGCCGACGTTAAAGTCGAAAAAGACGAAAAAGGCCGTGTCATCAAGGCAACCCATATCGAAGACGGTCAGCCCGTCGACTCTGCCGGCATGGGTAAAATGTCTAAATCGAAGAATAACGGTATCGACCCGCAGGTAATGATCGATAAATACGGTGCCGATACGGTTCGCCTGTTTATGATGTTTGCCGCACCTCCTGAGCAATCACTGGAGTGGTCTGATTCCGGTGTTGACGGTGCTCACCGTTTCCTTCGCCGTCTGTGGAAGCTGGTATACGATCATCTGCAATATCCGGGTGATCTGGTCGCGATAGAGCCTGATTCACTCAATGATCAGCAAAAAGAGCTACGACGCAAAACCCACGAAACCATCAAGAAAGTTTCGGATGATGTTGAGCGACGTCAGACATTTAATACCGCCATCGCCGCGGTAATGGAATTGACTAACGCCGTCAGCCGCTTTGTTGACGCTAGCGATCAGGGCCGCGCAATCACCCGTGAAGCCCTGACCTCTGCGGTTCAGCTACTTGCTCCCATCGTGCCTCATGTTACCCATCAGCTATGGACCGACCTTGGCAACAGCGACAGCCTGCTGGATGCTGCTTGGCCTAAAGCGGATGAAGCCGCTATGACTCAAGCCAATGTACTGATGGTGGTTCAGGTTAACGGAAAAGTCCGGGCAAAGATCAATGTACCAGCCGATTCTGAAGAAAGCATCGTCCTGCACACTGCTCTGGCAGATGAAGGGGTACAGCGTCATATGGACGGTAAAACAATCCGTAAGCAGATTGTGGTACCAAATAAGTTAGTTAACATCGTTGTTGGTTAAGGAAGCACAGATGAGCTATAGCATGAATCGGTTCACAGCAGCGTTCTTTCTGACGGCCGCCTGCCTGTTTCTTACCGCCTGTGGTTTTCACCTGCGTGGAAGTGCCGAAATAGCAGAACCGCTGCGTCACCTGACCCTGGTCATGCCAGATCGCTCTCGCAGTAATCTGGAGCCGCTTCTGCGGCGCCAGTTTGAAGCAAACGGGGTGACCGTCAATGGTGGCTCAGGTTATCAATTGGAGATAACGTCTGAATCCCGCAGTCGCCGCGAAGCTTCACTTGGGGCTAACGCCGATATCGATGAGTACGAACTCACCCGAAAGGTAAGCTTTCTTGTGACAGATCCACAGGGCGTGATTGTACTGGAGCGCAAGCTAACGATAGAACGCACTTACGATTACGACGCAGACAGGGAAACCGCCAGCAGCGTACAGGAAGCCCAGCTCTACTCCGAGATGGAGCAACAGCTGGCCAGTCGCATTCTGCGTTTCTATGCCAACATTAAACCTTAAGCCACTATGAAGATAAAACCAGAGCAGCTTGCCAGCAAACTCAGCCAGCAACCGGCTCCGGTTTATATGGTGACCGGGGACGAAACCCTGCTAATCGAGGAAAGCTGCGATCTCTTGCGCCAGCACCTCAACGCCGTAGGATTCACCGAACGGGAAACCCTCTACACAGACACCGGCTTCAAGTGGGAATACCTGCTGGAGTGCGCAAACGCACTCTCTCTCTTTGCCGAACAAAAAATCATCGAACTTCGCTTAGGCGGCAGCAAACCGAATAAACAAGCCAGCGAAATCCTGAGGCAATACCTGGAACGCCCGGCAGAAGATAACGTACTGCTGATCATCGCTAACAAACTCGACGCCAATGCTAAAAAAAGCGCCTGGTTCAAAGCGATTGACCAACAAGGCATTATCGTCGAAGTCTGGCCGGTGGAACTTCAGCAGCTCCCCGGCTGGATTAATCAGCGAGCACACCAGATCGGCCTTAATCTTGAAAACGATGCTGTTCAGTTACTTTGTGAGCGCATCGAAGGCAACCTGTTAGCGGCTAAACAAGAGCTGGACAAGCTCAATCTGCTCTACGCCGGCCAAAGCATCTCCGCTGACATGGTGATGGACAGTGTGTCTGATAGCTCACGTTATGATATCTATGGCCTGACCGAGGCGGCTATTCAACAACAGGTTGGCCGCTGCAATAAGATCATTGAAGTACTACGACAAGAAGGCACGGAAGCGACCGTAGCGCTCTGGGCAATCAGCCGTGAAATTCGTTCTCTGATTGCAGTTCAGGAAGGCTTACAGAAAGGCACTCCTTTCGACACGATCTGTCAGCGAGAGCGAGTATGGGGCAAACGTAAGAACTGGCTGCGTTCAGCTGCCCAGCGCATTCACCCTGACAGGCTCAAACAGATGTTAAACCGCTGCTCTGAAGCAGATGCACAGATCAAGGGGGCTGTTGGTGATCCCTGGCTGACCCTGACCGGGATAACCCTGCAGCTTGCCGGGGTCGAATTAGGGCTAGAATAGATCCCCTTCGGTTAGCTAGAACGGCGCTTCTCGGCTGCTAGAAGTTAGTCGGAAAACTTCGTTTCCTTGCTAGGAAGAACAAAAGCATTTAGTTGATCTATCTTTAGCATATAAGCGATACTTAAAGCTGGTTTTGAGAGAGGACAGATTCTGAAATGAATACTCGATTGATCATGTTACCCGCTCTACTCACCCTATTACTGACGGGTTGTTCAGACAATAGCGATCCACAAACAACCTCAATTGATGGTGAAGAGCTTTACTCCCTCAACTGTGCACGCTGCCATAAAAAAGATGGCTCCGGCGACTTTCTCAAAGGCATTCCCGCAAACAAACGTACAGCACTACAGGAAGAGCAAGTAATACTCCTGATCCGACAAGGTGACCCGTCACGGCCTGAAATGCCCACATTTCCAGACCTCACAGAGCAACAAGCCTCAGCAATCGTGGATTACCTTTTTAGCCTTAAAGTACAGTAAAAGCAGACCACCGAAAGTTCGGTTAGCTAGGACGCCGCTTCGCGGCTGCTCGTGGCGAGACGGAAAACTTCGTTTTCCTTGCTAGACAAAACAGAAAATCCTGCACGCCCATTTTTTTAATAAAGTCTGCTTTCGACCCAGACTGTGTGAAAACTATTGATTACCTGTTGGACTATCCATTGTGCTTTTATGATCAATCAGTCTTAACGTCGAAATCTATTAAATAGTCGTTTTTAGTATAATAAAAGGGTCAGCCAAACCAGAGAAAATCTGCGAT
>JAIBCZ010000072.1 GCA_024679645.1 Amphritea sp. | reverse complement strand
TCGGATACTGAAAACGGAGGCCCTTGTTGATCATCAAACTCAAGCGTCACCAGTAGCATAGCGACTCCCAACGGCAAATTTTGCACCAGACTACGCGCATACGCTCGCCGCATTTCCAAAGGAAATGCCACTAGTGCCGCCCGGTCATAGACCCACCGAACAGGCTCATAGCAGACTTCAGGTAACCTAAAGAAATCACCGCACAACAACTTTAAGCCATCTTTTTCTCTGAGAACAAATTCACCCTGCAGTCGCTTAGTCACCAGCACTGCCTGCTCAGACCAGAATGCCTGACAAGCGATATCATTCAGCTCAACACCGATCACTTCATGCCCCTGCTCCCGCAACCAAAGCATATCTAAAGTCTTACCGCACAACGGCACAAACACAGCTCCTTCACCGCTACTTTTCAACTCAGACCAGTACCGCACCAGTAACGGATTTATCTGCTGTTGATGGAAACCGATACGGTCATTTTCCCAACGCTCGTGCCAAAACTCGCTATGCATTCTGCCTAAAACCTCTAAAAAAAGACGATATCCCGCTGAATTTACCATTTTTGGCGATACAGGTCGTGATCCCAGACCACTAACCCGGTATAATTCCCCGATATTTTGGCTAAAAAAAAAGCGGGTACTCAGCTCAAATGACAAATCCTTCCTCATTCAATCGAGAAGAACTTCTTCAGTGCGGTAACGGCGAAATGTTCGGCGAGGGCAATGCACGACTGCCTGTCGGCAACATGCTCATGATGGACCGCGTCACTATGATCACCGGCGAAGGCGGCAAATACGGCAAAGGCTATATTGAAGCTGAGCTGGATATCCATCCTGACCTTTGGTTCTTCGACTGCCACTTCCCAACGGATCCCGTTATGCCGGGCTGCCTGGGACTTGACGCTATGTGGCAAATCGTTGGTTTCTATCTGGGCTGGCGCGGTAATAAAGGCCGTGGACGCGCACTGGGATCAGGCGAAGTAAAATTCACCGGGCAGATCCTGCCAACGGCAAAGAAAGTTACTTACCGCATCGACCTATCTCGGGTTATCGAACGTAAACTGGTTATGGGCATCGCTGATGGTTCAGTTTCCGTTGACGGTCGCGAGATTTACACCGCTAAAGATCTGCGTGTGGGTCTGTTCGTATCTACTGATAGCTTCTGATATCACAAAGCCCGCGATTCGCGGCTTTAACTCAGTTGCAGATCTATAATTACAACGTTTTTACTGAATTTAAAGAGGCATCCTATGAGACGTGTCGTTGTTACCGGAATGGGTATCGTATCTTGCCTGGGTACTGATAAAGAAACCGTCCTTGACTCACTGAAAGAAGGCCGTTCTGGCATCAAATTTCAGGAAGAGTACAAAGAGATGGGCTTTCGCAGCCATGTAGCAGGCAGCATTGATCTGGACTATACAGATCTGATCGACCGTAAGCTGGTTCGTTTTATGGGCGATGCAGCAGCATACGCTTATCTCTCGATGGATCAGGCCATTAAGGATGCCAACCTGACTGAAGAGCAGGTATCCAATGTACGGACCGGCCTGGTTGCAGGTTCTGGCGGTGCATCTTCTGCTGATATCGTTGAAGCTGCCGATATTCTGCGCACTAAAGGTGTTCGTCGCGTAGGCCCATACCGAGTGACTCGCACCATGGGCTCTACAGTATCAGCCTGTCTGGCCACTCCGTTTAAGATCAAAGGCGTTAACTACTCTATCACCTCTGCCTGCGCCACCAGCGCACACTGTATTGGCAACGCGATGGAACAGATTCAGCTGAACAAGCAGGACATCGTATTTGCTGGCGGTGGTGAAGAGCTACACTGGTCTCTGAGCATGATGTTTGACGCAATGGGCGCTCTGTCCAGCAAGTATAATGACACGCCCGAAAAAGCATCACGTGCATATGATGCCAATCGCGACGGCTTTGTTATCGCTGGCGGCGGCGGCATGCTAGTTCTGGAAGAACTGGAACACGCTAAAGCACGCGGCGCGAAGATTTACGGCGAACTGGTAGGTTACGGCGCAACGTCTGACGGTTACGACATGGTAGCTCCTTCTGGTGAAGGTGCAATGCGCTGCATGCAACAAGCGATGAGTACCGTAGAGGGTAGCATTGACTACATCAACTCGCACGGCACCTCTACACCTGCAGGCGACATTCAGGAACTGAAGGCGATGAAAGAAACCTTCGGTGCAGAGATGCCTTCCGTCAGCTCAACTAAATCACTAACCGGCCACTCTCTGGGCGCAACCGGCGTACAGGAAGCTATCTACAGCTTACTGATGATGGAGAATAACTTCATCTGCGCTTCCGCCAATATTGATGAGCTTGACCCGGCAGCTGAAGGGCTGCCTGTAGTCACTGAGCGTAAGGACAATGTTGATCTACAGCGCGTAATGTCTAACAGCTTCGGTTTCGGCGGAACCAACTCCACTCTGGTTTTCCAGAAGTTCGATAGCTGATTCGGTCTATCTACAAAAAACCCGCCACCAGGCGGGTTTTTTATTATTCATAAAACTACTTACTCATCTACGACTCGCATATCACGCATCTGAGCTTCCAACCAGCCGATAGAATCGGTATGTATTTCATCGACACTACGATCAGCCACAGCCACCGCAACACCAACGCGCACAGTTACCGTTCCTGGATACTTTACATAGCTCTTACCTGGCCAGAACAAACCAGCATCATGCGCTAAAGGCACAACAGGCACCTGACCACTGGCCGCCAGCATTGCACCGCCTTTATTAAATTTCCCCAGCTTCCCCGTCTCTACACGAGTACCCTGGGGGAAAATAACAACATTAATACCTTCTTCAAGACGAGCCTTACCCTGTGTTAGCAGCTGCTTTAATGCGCCTCGACGCTTGCTACGATCTAATGCGATAGGCTTTAGCATACCCAGCGCCCAGCCAAAGAACGGAATTTTCAATAGCTCTTGTTTCAATACAGCACTCTGCGGACGTATCAAGGTTTGCAGGAATAACGTTTCCCACTCACTGGAGTGATTAGCAACAACCACATAAACACTATCCTGCGGCAGGTTTTCCCGGCCTTCAACCCGATATTTAACGCCACAGCAGAGACGCAACCAAAACATCGAGAAATAGTTCATCAGGGTAAACAATTTAAAACGCGGACCGAATGGCAACATCCATCCCACCAGCAAACAGAACGCAGCGAATATAAGAGTCACCGGATAGAAGCCGATATAAAAAAGCGTCGCGCGCAGGTATAAAAACAGAGTAGGTTTTCTGGTCATCGTCTGGTCACTATCCTTTACGACGTTCACATCAATTTCTGCGGATGGTTTCAAGTGGTCACCTTCCAGTGACCGCTTTTCCCACCCTTCTTTTCTAACAATTTAACGTCGGAAATAACTATACCTTTATCGACAGCCTTACACATATCATAGATAGTTAACGCCGCCACAGAAGCCGCCGTAAGCGCTTCCATCTCAACACCAGTCTGACCCGCCAGTTTACAAGTCGCCAAAATCAAAACCGAATCAGAATCTGGCTGAGGCAATAACTCCACAGAAACTTTACTCAACATCAAAGGATGACACAGAGGAATCAGGTCTGAACAACGTTTGGCCGCCTGAATTCCAGCGATGCGAGCCACCGCCAGGACATCACCTTTTTTATGTCCGCCCACCGTTATCATTTCCAGGGTTTCTGGCGTCATAGTCACAACCGCCTGAGCCGTTGCCTCTCTGGTGGTTACGCTCTTTTCTGAAACATCCACCATATTCGCATGGCCATTTTCGTCCAGATGGGTCAAGCCGCTCATGCAACCTCCTGCTGTTTCTTTTTATTAAGCACCGGATTGGCATACATCTGTTTCAAGATCCCGGCTGCTGAAGCACTCATGCCGTCACTACGGGCGGCAAACAATGCACTCGACTCATCATCAATCTGATCACTCTCATCCCCTGCAGCCAGGAGGTTAGAAGGATGAAGATAGTAATTATCAATGATCTGCCGATCAATCTCTGCGGCCAGCTCATCCGGGTTATCAATACCAGTAACTACATTGCCAAAGGATACATGAACGTGGCCTTTGTTACCGGTAATTCCCGCCACGATACTTTCAATATCTTCAAACTGCGACTTTTGATACTCGCCACCCTGCTGCTTGGCATCCAGCTCTTCGGCCTTTGCACGATCACAAGGGTCATATTCATATGAAATAGATACAGGGACTATTTTGACCCGTTCAAGAAACTCAGTGAAGCTCCGCTGTTTACGGTGGGACATGTAAAACATTTTCAAAATGGCCGGATCAGTCTGGTCATTTCCATCCTTTGCACGCCCTTCACGCTGAGCTATCCAGACACTCGCCTCATCCTGCACTAAAGAGTGATCAATATAAGATGAAAGCTGACCAAGCGCCGTGAGCACAGCACGCCCCTTGGCAGAGCGGTTAACGATAAAGCTTTTATTTAATCGCATCAGGTCAGAAACATAAGACTTACGCAACAGATTATCGCCGATAGCAATCCTCACCGTATCAAAACCATTCTGAAACAAGACCCAGTTAACAAAGGCTGGGTCCATCGCTATATCCCGGTGATTTGAGACAAACAGGTAAGCCTCGTCCGCCTCAAGATTCTCAAAACCGGTACAGCTCAACCTGGTCGTTGTACGTGCGATCATTTTTGCCATATAACCACTAACCAGATTCTGGAAATCCTGAATGCTTTCAATATCGCCGGCCTTCTGTGCCAGAAAGATCCGCACAGCAGGCTTTAACAACCAGCCAAAAGCACCCGCCATACGAGGGAACTGGTATTGTGTAATAGCAGAGATTAACTCATCATCATGGATCAGCCGACTCAGCACATCACTCACTTCACTGTCTTGATAGGGACGGATGTTCTGGAAAGGGTCATTTGACGGACTGGCTGCCATTCTGCCTCCTGAGGCACTGCGAATATTTAAGCCGGATATTTTACAGGGAGATGGGAATAATTTCAGCGCAGATTACGTATTCTTTGGATAAAACAATCAGAAGAGACCGGATACCTGCAGACTACCCCCGTCCCATAAAAAAACGAACAGCGTCCAAAGAACCGACCCCAATAACAACAAACAAGATCACAACCGCCCTTCATCCACCGGTCATATTCATAAACCGAACAATCTGGGGCGACTCATCACTCAGATCGAAGTGATGCTCTTCCGGCTTCAGGTCCATCGCACTAATAAGGTGTTTCTTCAGCATTTCAGCATCGCCAGGAGAATCCCGTAACACCTGCCGCAGGTCCATCGAGTGCTCATTGCCCAAACAGAGCAGTAAACGCCCTTCAACGGTCATTCTTACCCGGTTGCACTCACTGCAGAAATTATGACTATGGGGCGATATAAAACCAACCCGACTATCGCTATCCGACATTCGATAGTAACGGGAGGGTCCCCCTGTTTTAGCTCCTGAATCCAGCAGTGGATAGACGGGATTGATCATCTCCTTCAATTCGTCGCTAGAGCAATACATCTCAGCCCGGTCATGCTCGGTAATCGCGCCCAGGGGCATCTCTTCAATAAAGGTAATATCTAACCCTTTATCCCGAGCAAAAGCGATCAGATCAAGCACTTCATCATCGTTACGGCCTTTCAGCACAACCGCGTTAAGCTTAATGCGCTCAAAACCTGCAGCAATGGCAGCATCAATTCCCTCCAGCACCTGCGACAATCGCCCTGTACGGGTCAAACGCTTGAACTTATCTTCCTGCAAGCTATCGAGACTGATATTCAAGCGATTCACACCCAGTCGCTTGAGCTCTGTAGCCATCCCCGGGAGCTGTGAACCGTTCGTCGTAATTAGCAGTTCTACCGGCAGCTGACCCAACTGTTCCACCAGCGCTAAAATCCCTTTTCTTACCAGCGGCTCACCGCCGGTAAGGCGAATTTTATTCACACCCAACCCGACAAAAGCCTGGGCTACATTGTATATTTCTTCCAACGATAAGACTTCACTACGCGGCAGAAACTGCATCTCTTCCGCCATACAATAGACACAACGAAAATCACATCGGTCCGTCACGGACAAACGTACATATTCAATCCGCCGACCAAACTGGTCGACTAGCTGATTAACCTGGCTGTTATTCTGAATTGTTGTCATATCAGGACTAGTATCTCACGATCTTTTAGGCAAAAATATACCCGACTAATTTAATCGGTTATTAATCTATTGTAGGCGGGTTCACAACACATGTATTTAGCACTGAAACATACGCATATTACTTTTGCGGCTCTAAGCATTTTATTTTTCGCACTACGCGGGTTCTGGATGCTCTCAACCCCGGAGAAGTTGCAACAGCGCTGGGTCAGAATTGCACCACATATTATTGATACATTACTGCTGGCCAGCGCAATCGCCCTTACCTTCACCATCAGCCAGTACCCCTTTAGCGACGCATGGCTGACCGCAAAGCTCATAGCCTTATTCGCATATATCATGCTCGGAACTATCGCTCTGAAAAGAGGGAAAACCAAGGCCGTTCGCACCCTGGCTCTAACAATGGCACCGCTTTGTGTCGGATACATTGTCTGGGTCGCACTAAACCACAACCCGCAACCCTGGCTAGTTTGAACTAAGCTAACGGCTCACTCAGCTCATCGCTCTGATAATGTTCACGTATCATCGCGACGAGCTGACTTCGCCAGGGTAACTGGCGAATACCAAAATCATTCAGCAGCTTATTGCACACCAGCACTGAAGAGGCAGGACGTTCTGCATCATTACCCAGTTGAGACGAGCTGATCGGCACCAGCTTTTCCGCTTTAAGCTTTTCATATTGCCCAGCCGCAGCCAGTACCGCTTCGGTAAAACCGTAACGCGTAGTGATTTCAGCACAACAGTAATGATAAGTCCCCCAGTTTTCAGCGCCATTGTGAAGCTGCTTTAGGATAGCGACAATAACCCGGGCGATATCACTGGCAGAGGTTGGACACCCGCGACGATCATCTGCAGCAAAAATCTCTTCCTGCCCTTTTGCCTGTAACAGTGCCCGACGCATAAAGTTGTCACCAATAGCACTGAAGACCCAACTAACTCTGAGAATCACATGCTGTGGCAGCGCCTCCCGTAACAGCTCTTCCCCCTGCCACTTGCTCTCGCCATACAATCCTAGCGGGCTCGCCTGATCAGCTTCGGTGTAGCCACTTTCATAGTGCCCATCAAATACATAATCAGAAGAAAGGTGAAGTAGAGGGATAGCCAGATCACCACAGGCTCTTGCTAAGTTTTCAACGGCATCTCGGTTCAACGCAAGACAGCGATCTGGCTCAACTTCAACCTGATCAACCGCATTAAAACCGGTAGTATTGATAACATAGTCTGGCAGGTACCGGTCCAACTGTTGCTGAACCTGCTCCCGGCTACTGATATCCAGCTCAGCATCGGTGAGTGCCACAACAGAAAAGAACGGCTCACCCTGAGCTATCTGATTCAAATAATTGCCGATCTGACCATCAGCGCCGGTAATTAATATTTTTGCCGGGGTGGTCAAAAAATCCTGTGTCATTAAGCTAAAGCTCCCACTATTGCACTGCTAAATCAACGATACCATATCAAGCTGGCAGCGAAACTAAAATGCGCAAGGAAGATCTAAAGATTATTAGAAATAGCATAGTAACCAGGCATATTAAAAGCCAGACTCATAAAGACCCTTAGCCATCATTTTGCTAACATTAATATTGGCACATTATCATGAGCACCCCTTCTCTATTCGGCACCCTCCCCTTTGAAGCAACAAACCGCATAATACTGCCTTCTTTTGATTAGCCGAAAACGATAAAGCCTCTCATAATGCAGAATAACAATGCCTTCCTGTGAACTCTGCTCCACAACTGATGGTCTACTTGCTGTAATGGAGAACGAAACGATGATGACAAAACTAAAATCTTTACTGGGCGCTTTTCTGCCCCCTGATTGCGACCTGAATAGCAACTCACAGGCAGTGCTTTCTGTGGCATCAGCAGCCCTGATGATAGAAGTTCTTCTGTCAGATTATGAGCGCAGGCCAGAGGAACAAAGAGCACTGCTTAGGATAGTAAAAGAGACCTTCTCACTAGATCAGGTAACGGCGAAAGAGCTACTTAATCAAGCGGAGAAAGCGCAACAGGATGCTACTGATTATTTTCGTTTCACATCTCAAATTAACGAGAGCTGCACCCCTCAGGAAAAGGTGACTCTGATTGAGAATCTATGGAAGGTCGCCTATGCCGATGGCGAGCTTCACCATTACGAAGAACATTTGATTCGTAGAATCGCCGATCTGACTCACGTACCCCATATGGATTTCATTGCTGCTAAGCTGCGGGTAACGGAAATTCAGTGAACAGCTTTTTCGCCAGCATTTCAGCCCCCCGATCCTTTAAAAAGAGCCTTCAACTTCACGAACCCTGTAATTTGACCCCAGAATTGCAGACATCTCTTTAGCCGTTATCGGTTTACTAAACAAATACCCCTGACCTATATCGCATTGTAATTGCTGAAGCAGCTGTAGTTGTGCATACGACTCAATACCCTCAGCAATAATTTTGTAGCCTAAATTATGCCCCATCTTTATCATCGAACTAACCAAAACCTGCGTTTTTTCGTCAGTCAAAATATCATCTATAAAGCTTTTATCGATCTTCAAAATATCCACGTTCATATGCTTCAAAGATGAAAATGATGAATAGCCTGTACCAAAATCATCTATTGCTACTGAGATACCGAGATCTTTTAAACGCTGGAACGCAGACAAATTTTGTGCGTTAGTTTGTACGGTACTCTCAGTTACTTCCAGCTCTAGCTTATCAAAAGCAATCCCTTTCGTTTCCAGGGTATCCGTTATTAACGAGACAAGACCTTTATCTAAAAAGTGATCTGGGGAGATATTTACTGCAGTATGAATACCGGAGAAACCTTCACTGTTCCATACGGCCATTTGATCGCATACCGTTTGTAATATCCATTCGGTTAGCGGCTTGATCAAACCGATCTGTTCGGCAATTTTAATAAAATCGATAGGCGACACGTGCCCTAGCTGCGGGTGGTGCCAACGCGACAAGGCTTCAACCCCGATTATTTCTCCTGAGGCGATATCTATCTGAGGCTGATACACAAGCGTTATTTGCCGCTGTTCAACCGCTTCCCTCAAATGCTGTTCAACCTGGAACCGATACTCTGCTTTTTCAGTAAATTCAGATTCGTAAAAAGAATAACGATTTTTACCAAGATCTTTAGCTTCATATAACGCGGTATCCGCCGCTTTTATTAACGCATTCAGGCTATCCCCATCCGCCGGATAGTGTGCGATTCCAATACTACAGGTAGGAACAAGCTTTCTCCCTGCCAGCATGATCACGCTCCTCCATGTCTTTACACTTTAGTTCCAGTCATACCTATACTAATACTAACAGTGTCAACCTTAAGCATTAAAAAAATCCAAAAAAAAGCCCCTAATAATAGGGGCTTATATAACATGACAGACAAACGTCTTGACATTTTATAGACCGCGTTCCCTAGAACGGAATATCATCATCAAAATCATCAAGACCTGGTGCAGGCTGCGGCGCAGTGTTCTGCTGTGGCTTCTGATATGATTGTTGAGGCTGCTGTTGCTGTTGCGGCTTTTGATAATTCTGCTGTGGAGCATGTTGCTGA
>JAIBCZ010000076.1 GCA_024679645.1 Amphritea sp. | reverse complement strand
TACCGGCGCGATTTGAAGATTTCAAACTCGGCATTAAAGCCCTGATGATGGAGCAGTTCTTCACTAAGGAAAACATCGAACGCTTTCTGAGTGCTGAGAATGGCAAACAACCGGACTTACACCTGGCACCGGTGATAGAGATCGTCCAGCGCATGATACGCGAACATCTCGACTGGCTGGGCGTCTGGGGCGGTGTTTTTGGTGGGCTGATCGGCTTAATAGCAGCGTTGCTGCGAATTTAAATTCAGATGCGAGACGTTAGACGTCGCTACGCGACTTACCAGACAACGCCTTTAAACCTTTAATCTCTTGTAACACCCAGCAAAGCTGGCGAAGCTTACTGCGCCCTTCTGAAAGATTGGGCTAAGTTTATCTACCTGTTTCAGCGACAAACGCTACTAGTTTTAACTGTAATTCATCCGCGGTCTCTGCAAAGCCTTTTGCTCTCAGTAGCTCGATGACACTTTCAGCCGTGCATAAACAGTTTGGTCGCTGGTTTCGTCTTAGCTTATATATCGATTCCGCTGATGTTAAGATTTTTACTTTAGGCAGCGCTTTTAGATACGGGCTTTTATTGTATATTTTTTGTGCTTCTTGCCAGGTACCGTCTATGACAATATAACTTTCAAAATCACATTCCGCAGATGCGACCTGGCTATCATCGGTCGGATAAAGCAGTGCAACAGTCCCTTTTTCTATCTCTTCCATTATTCCAGAATCTGGGCTTTTTCTTTCCCAGATAACGACACTTGCGTTTTCTCCCAGCACGTCAGCAACCAAAGAACCGGTATTGGTCTTTTTAGCAACCTCCCGTTGGTGAGTTAAGAGAACGATATTCATATGTTTCATGTTTTCTAAGTTAACGCCATGTCAGCAGTATATGTACTGCCTTATTCTCTTTCTTCCCTATAAAGCTTTAATCCTCTCGCTTTATAGTTTGATAGTGCCGAAGCATGATCTAATGAACAGGTGTGTACCCATACTCTCTTAGTGTTAGGTATTTCCCATGCATTCGAAATTGCTTTAGATAGTAAATAACCACCGAAACCTTTACCGATAAAATTTGGCGCTAAGCCAAAATAAGCTATTTCTGTGTCTCCTGAGTTATTAGTACTTAATTCAAAATAACCAGCGATAGCCCCTTCATAATAAGCAACCCAAGTACGTAAATCTGGGCTTTCAACGTAAGATTCCCACTCTTCATCCGGTAGGGATAATTTATCTACCCATTTCCATTGCTCTCCAATAAGCTGATACAAAAATTTATTGAATTTAAACTCGTTAATTTTCGCTTCAACAATGCTAAGCCCGGGTGCAACTGCTTTTTTAATCAGCTCTTCTGGAGAATTCATCTCTAAATAATACGTTGTCACTTTCATACAAAATCATACCTCCGAGACTGCTAACGCCTGGCTTAGTGAAAGGAGCGTAGCGGCGATCCGCTACAGTTCTTTTTCTTTACTTTTTCGAACAACGGTTTTCTAGCAAGTCGCGCAGCGGCGTCTAACCACTAGCCAGCGGCGAAGCCTCTATCTAGCTGTAGATTTCAAAGCTTCGCTGCCCATTCATCGATCCATTCCGCCGCGGCTTCATCCGGATCAGGTGTTTCACAACTATCAATAAACAGTGCCTGACCAACCGGCTTTGCTCCCAGGTCATACATCAACTCATTCATCTGTTTACCGCCTTCGGCGAAGGACTCATAGGAGCTATCGCCCAGCGCAATAAGGCCGAAACGGATATAAGAGAAATCAGGAGAGCGATCTTTCAACTGACAATAAAGCGGCATCAGGTTTGCGGGGATTTCACCCTGACCGATGGTCGCGGTACAGATTAATAACACCCCCGAATGCGCGACCACTTGCTCATAGGTTGGCGTACTTAACAGTACCGCATTGTGCCCTAAACGGCTTAGCTGCTCGGTGCAGTCCTCTGCAATCTGGCTGGCATTGCCATAGGTTGAGCCAACTAACACTTGTATATCCGCCATTCATCCACCTTCTGCTGTTATAAAACCGGTTACCCCTGAAGCAGGCCATATAGTAAAGAAAATACACAACCAATTGAACGTCATTTTTAGCTAACGGCTATTTACCCTACTGTTTTTGTCAACTATCTTAAATATGAGCATTCAGAAAAGCTAAAAAGGGGAATGAAACAATGCCTAACAATCATGTCAGTCATCTTCTGAACAAGTTAGAGCAGCACTCCACCGAGCAAACCCAGCTTGTCGACTGTAACTTCTCTATCAGCAAAGAGGATCAAATAAAAGTAGACGCCCTGGCAGAGCTGTTTCAGCTGCCTGCCGATAAGCTGGTAGCAGACCTGCTCCATACCGTGCTTCTTGAAATGGAAGAGAAGATGCCCTATCGCGCAGGTACGAACGTCATCCGCGTCGAAGAAGGCGACCCTATCTATGAAGATGTCGGGCCGATGCCTCGCTACATGGCGATCAAAAACCGCCTAAATAAATCGACTAAGTGCGCATAAAAAAACAGCAGAGCGAAGCGCCCTGCTGTTTATGAGGTATAGGGCCTGACACCCCCCTATTCATAGCACCCGACTGAAGCTTAAAGCGTCTTTAAGTAGGCGATCAGATAATCCTGCTCAGCGGCATCAGAAATAGCTACATGACGCATCCGGGTGCCTGGTACCAGTTTGGTATTATCAGCAACCCATTGACGCAGGTTATCTTCAGTCCAGGTAATACCAGACTCTTGCAGTGCCTCAGAATAGGCAAAACGCGGCAGAGCTGCAGCCTGACGTCCCACCACACCCGTCAGACTTGGGCCAAAGGCATTTTTACTGCTATCAGCGGTATGACATGCCTGACAACGTTTAAACACTTCTGCTCCGGCAGCAACCATGGCTGCTTCTTCTGCCTGTACAGGCGAAGCTATCATACCGGCCAGTGCGGCCGCAGACAGCAACTTAACCATTACTTTCTTCATTTTCAGATACTCTCATCGCAATTTATACGGGTCTGAAAAGTATACTTTCTGACAGGTCCCGGGAATTTACTACTTGAGTACCCTTTTGTAGCGACTGATGACCTACATCAGTAGCACAGAAAGGCAAAAGCAAAAAAAACGCGGCAAATACGCCGCGTTCTATAAACCTTAACCAGTGCTGTGATTACACCTGTTCGGCAATAATCTTTTTCCACTGAGCAGGGCCTGTGTTATGAACTGAAACACCGTTCGTATCTACGGCGACCGTCACCGGCATATCTTTCACTTCAAACTCATAGATCGCTTCCATTCCCATTTCAGGGAACGCCAGTACTTCAGCATTTGTGATCGCCTTAGATACCAGATAGGCAGCGCCGCCCACCGCCATCAGATACACCGCTTTATTATCACGAATAGCATCGATAGCAACCGGGCCACGCTCAGATTTACCGATCATTCCCAGCAAGCCGGTACTTTCTATTACCTGACGGGTAAATTTATCCATCCGGGTAGCCGTCGTCGGACCAGCAGGCCCCACCACTTCTTCACGTACCGGATCAACCGGGCCAACGTAGTAAATAAAGCGGCCTTTCAGATCAACCGGCAGATCTTCTCCGTTATTGAGCATCTCGACCATGCGTTTATGCGCCGCATCACGACCAGTAAGCATTTTACCGTTCAGCAAGACGGTTTCACCCGGCTGCCAGCTCAGCACATCTTCAGGCGTGACAGTATTCAGATCGACCCGACGGGTATTAGAACCCACTTCGAAAGTCACTTCCGGCCATTCATCCAGGCTCGGCGGTGTCAGTACCGCTGGACCGTTACCATTGAGCTTAAAGTGAGTATGACGGGTTGCCGCGCAGTTAGGAATCATACACACCGGCAGTGATGCCGCATGGGTTGGATAGTCCATGATTTTTACATCAAGTACGGTTGTCAGACCGCCCAGACCCTGAGCACCTATGCCCAGCGCATTTACCGCATCCATGATCTCCAGACGCAGCTCTTCAACACGGTTCTGAGGCCCACGCTCACGCAGTTCATGAATATCAATCGGATCCATCAGAGATTCTTTTGCCAGCACCGCTGCTTTCTCAGCAGTACCGCCAATGCCCAGACCCAGCATACCCGGTGGACACCAGCCAGCACCCATAGTCGGTACCGTCTTAACAACCCAGTCAACGATGCTGTCTGATGGGTTCAACATCACCATCTTAGATTTGTTTTCTGAGCCGCCGCCTTTTGCCGCAACGTGCACTTCGACTTCGTCACCTTCAACGATCTCGTAGTGAATCACCGCCGGGGTATTATCTTTCGTGTTCTGACGCTTACCGGCAGGGTCTGCCAGGATAGAAGCACGCAGAACATTATCCGGGTGAGTGTAAGCCTGACGTACGCCTTCGTTGACCATATCGGTCACGCTCATTTTGGCATCCCAGACAACATTCATACCGACTTTCAGAAACACGGTAACAATACCGGTATCCTGACAGATTGGTCGCTTACCTTCGGCACACATACGGGAGTTAATCAGGATTTGCGCCATAGCGTCTTTCGCCGCTGGATTCTCTTCCCTTTGATAGGCTTCGTGTACGCCTTGAATAAAATCGATCGGGTGGTAATAGGAGATGAACTGCAGCGAGTCGGCAATGCTGCTGATAAAATCGTCTTGGCGAATTACGCTCATGATTGGCTCCGCGGTATCAGGCTAGAATGGTAAATAGGGTCGGTCAATAGAGGATCATCTCTGTAATCCTTGTATTCTGCGCAGAATTATACACTAATTTAATCATCGGGCGTTGTCCGGCCTTAGTCTTAAATAGAGCCTATTCAGCAAGTTATCGCCAGCAATATAATCCTATTTATAAACTCAAACAATACAGCAGGCCAAACACCATAAAGAACCGCCCACTGGCAGGCGGCAACGCAGCCCGGCCCACTTCAGTCAGCTGCTGTTTATAGAGCCAGTAGATCAGCGGTAAGCTGCCCAGCCACCATAGACCGGGCACAACTTCTGTCACCCAAAGTAGTAAAGATATACCAGCAACCAGCAACAACAGCGTGACATACACCCCTTTCGCCGCATTCAGCCCTATCCGCACAGTCAGGGTTCGAATACCTGTGGCAGCGTCACTCCTCACATCTCTGATCTCATTGGCCAGAAGCAACAACGAACTAATCAGACTTACCGGTATCGACCGATAGAACACTGACCAACTCAGCTCGCCTGCAAGGATAAAATAGCTGCCACAGACCATCAGCACCCCCATTAGCCAGAACACCAACACCACTGCCAGACCCCGGCGCTTGAAATTGAGCGGCTCCACGGTATAGCCCAACCCGCCCACAAGACCAACCAACAGTAACGCTAATAATTCCAGTCCGGCATAGCTGACCAGCATGATCCCTATGGCCGTAGCCAGGAGAAAACAGATCAGCCCCAGCCTGAAATTCCTTATGACCTGCTGTCGGGCGTTTTGATCTTTAAGCAGCGAAAGATCTGCGTAGTCATTGATCAGATTGACACCGGCCTGGAGCACCAAAGCACCCAGCAAAATGAGCAACGCCACCCCATAACTAAAAACAGGCAATCCGGCAGCACTGACAATACCCACCAGACAGGTAATCAGTGCCACTGAAAAAGAGAATGGCCGAACGGCTCGCCTGAACGAATACTTATCATGCGTCATGGGCTACACATACTCATCAAAATACAGATCCAACAGACTTAAAAAACAGATATAAAAAAAGGCATCTTAAGATACCTTTTATACTGGAGAAAACTAATCAATTACCGCTTTCATACGCCGGTGCATTTGGCAGATCGCGCATTAACAATGCGTACTCCAGATCAGCATCAACATCCAGCGCTATACGCACTTTATGACCCGAACCTGGCGCGCAATCTCTTGCCTCACCCTGTAAGTTTTCCATCTGCTCAAGCTTAAACTTCTGGTTACCTGTTGGAGTCATTAATTCCAGCGTATCGCCCACCATAAAGCGGTTCTTCACTTCGAAATCAATAGTCCCTTTCTGCTGATCACGGCCGATCACTTCACCGACAAATTGCTGATGAACACCCACAGAATTACCGGTTTCATAGTTCTGGTATTCATCGTGAACATGACGACGATAAAACCCTTCGGTATATCCCCGATTAGCAAGATTCTCCAGATTATCCATCAGACTCATATCGAAGGGACGTCCCGCTGCAGCGTCGTCGATAGCCTTCCGATACGCCTGAGTAGCCCGGGCAACGTAATAATGAGATTTTGTACGGCCTTCAATCTTCAGGGAATGTATACCCATATCCGTCAAGCGATGCACATGCTGAATCGCCCGCAGATCTTTAGAATTCATGATATAGGTGCCGTGTTCATCTTCAAACGCAGGCATATACTCACCCGGACGGGTCTCTTCCTGAAGCAGATAGGTCTTATCCGTAGGCTCTCCCTCACCCAGCGCGGGCTGAACCTGAATATCATTAGGATCAAAGTTCTGCACCGGAATCAGATCACCATTATCATCCTGCTTTGCTTCATGAGCGTCATACTTCCAACGACAGGAGTTAGTACAGGTACCTTGATTAGGATCACGGTGATTAATATAACCAGACAGCAGGCAACGACCTGAATAAGCGATACAAAGAGAACCGTGAACAAATACTTCCAGTTCCATCTCTGGACACTTCTCACGCATCTCCCCAATCTCATCCAGCGACAGCTCCCGCGACATGATGATTCGTTCGATACCCGCCTGATGCCAAAACTTAACACTGGCCCAGTTCATGGTATTACTCTGCACTGACAGATGAATAGGAATATCCGGCCAGTTTTCTTTCACCATCAGAATCAAGCCAGGGTCTGACATAATCAGGGCATCAGGCCCCATCTCAACGACTGGACGCAAGTCATCAATATAGGTCTTAAGCTTGTTGTTATGCGGCATAATATTACTGGCCACATAGAACTTTTTACCCTGTCCGTGGGCGATATTAATCCCCTCTTGCAGGTTATCCAGATTAAAGTCGTTGTTACGTACCCGCAGGCTATAACGTGGCTGACCGGCATAAACGGCATCAGCCCCATAAGCAAAAGCGTATTTCATATTGCGCAGCGTACCCGCTGGCGAAAGGAGTTCTGGTTTAAACATTATTCACAACGTAGAAAGTTAAGGACTGGCTTAAGCCATATCCTGTAGAGATATTTCAAACAACGGCGTATAAATCGAACCGCGTTCGCCGGGTTTACTCTGGAACAGGATAACCGAATCAGCCAGGCTAAAAAGGTCCAGTTCCGGCCAGTCCTGTGGCGGT
This sequence comes from Amphritea sp., assembly GCA_024679645.1. GTDB lineage: Bacteria > Pseudomonadota > Gammaproteobacteria > Pseudomonadales > Balneatricaceae > Amphritea. Next base: position 2,252 of record JAIBCZ010000076.1, on the reverse strand, counting down.
TTAAATCGGTTTTTGGCGGGCAAACGCCCCAGCGTAATATGTGGTTTAAAGTGTTCCTCTTCAAACTCAATACCCGCTTCTAAGGCGATCTCCATCATCAAGCGATTGAGACGACTCAATGCTTCATCTTGCGGACTCAGCGCAGCAACCACCGCCAGCTGTTTACTGATCGGATAATAATCGGCAGTATTCACATGAACCTGAAACGAGCTAACATCAGCCAACTTAGCCCGGGCAATCGCCTCCAGCCGATCAACCTGCCCCAGAGAGATTTCTCCCAGGAAGCAGAGTGTCAGATGGTAGGATTCTGAATCCACCCAGTTTACTTCAACATGCTTATCATACTGACACAGATTATCAGCATGGTCCGCCAGCCAGCGAGCTACAGCATCCGGCAGAGCCAGCGCAAAGAATGCACGTATTTCCATTAAAGCATCGTCTTCCTAATCAAAAAGACCCACTATTTTGCCCGTCCCGGGAGTGGATCGCAATCACTAAACTGTATAAAAAACACTCACTCTCAAGCAACTGCCTGCGAGCGAACCTTTTTCTGCACCGGCAGGGTCAAAATTCGGCTCAACCAACCTTTGATCGCCGGGTATGTCTGAAAGTCAAACCCTGACACTTTTGGCCAGGAAAGAACAGCTGCAGCATGAAAGTCAGCCACTGTAAGCTTATCTGCAACCAGGAACTCTTTACCTTGCAGGTGATTCTCAAGCACCGGCAGAAAGCGCGCCAACGTTTGAGCCTGACGATCAATAACTGCCTGATCAGGTTCACCTTCGGCATATTTAATTGCCAACAGCATATCCAGTGCCGGCACCTCAATCTGATTGCTGATAAACAGACTCCAGCGATACAGGTCTGCTTCCTGTTCTAGGTTATCGACCCAAAGCGCATTATTTCCGTATTTTCGGGCCAGATAGAACAAGATCGCCTGACTCTCCCACAACACCAAATCACCATCAACCAGCGAGGGTAGTTTTCCCGTGGGGTTTATAGCCCGGTATTCATCACTTTGGGCCTCTTCACTACGCGGTAGCATCGGGATATTTTCATATTCCAGCCCCAGCGTTTCAAGAACGCACATCACCATGCTGGCTCTGGAATAAACGCTACCATAGACTTTAATCATTGAACGGTCCTTTTCCACTACGCTTCATCAGCATTAGAGCTGCTCTACTTTTAATTGCAGGTTATTCAGTTTCTGTCTGATTTGCAGCAACTCTTTATTCAGCAATAACCGGGAGCCATCGATAGCCTTAACCGCCTGTTCATTCACCCTCACCCGACGTTCAAGACCCGCAGCTGAACCCTGGTTAGTTTTCATCGTTTTCATCTCTTCCGCCAGGAAAGATAGTTTTTTGCTCAAGTCGCTCTGTGCGGACTCAATCGATTCTGACAACACCTGGAACTCAGTACCCAAAGCAGCAACACTCTGCTTAATCGCAGGCACCTGCTTAGCAGCACCCTGGCCTTGCGCTTCAACCGTTTTAATCTGCTTGCCTAAGTTCGCCAGATCAGCTTTCAGACTTTTGAGCGTTTTTGCCTGCGTACCCACCAAGGCAGTGCTTGCTGCCAACTGTTTCTCCAACTCGGCAATTTTAGGCGTATTACGCTGATGCGCCACCACCCATAACTTGGCAATTTCAGAGTTCAGTTTGGCCGTCTCTGAGTCCAGCTTACTGAATTTCTGTTGTGTTGTTGATGCCTGCTTCTGCACCTGACTCTGCAGGGTTTCACCAGACTGAGCCGCACTACTTTCGGCGACCTGTAATAACTGCTGTAACTCGAGCACTTTTTCATCTATGCCCTGGCGTTCAGATTCAAGCGTCAACAGTTGCTGGTGTTGCAGATAATTCCAATACGCTAAACCACCCACAGAGGCTGCCAACAACAAAATAATCAAAAAACTCAGTCCATTACCGCCACTCTTTTGGGCTGCTACCGATACAGGTTCTGCCTGTCCAGATGAAGCGCCACGGTTTACCTTAGACTGTTCATTCACCAAAGGTTTTGATTTTTCCCCGGAAGCTTTAACTTCAGGCTCACGCTCGGCGGGCCCAAAACTGGGCAGATCCAGATCTTTATCCTGATCACGCATATCACTTACTCAAATTGTGGGTTTGATTCAGAACAGTCGATTTTACACTATTCAGTCTTTTTTTGGCCAAAAGAAAAGCCCCGTGCAGAACACGGGGCTTTTCGAATAGCTAAGGCTTAAAAAGCCGGTATTACATCATACCGCCCAT
>JAIBCZ010000019.1 GCA_024679645.1 Amphritea sp. | reverse complement strand
AGGGTTTTAATAGTCCCTGCTGAGATATTCCAGTATCTCAATTACCTGTTCGGTGTTTTCGGCCACTGCCATTGCTGCTGCATCAACCTCTTTCAGGGGGTGAGTGATATCTTCGGCGTGCTCAATGATGAGTGATTTGCCGAGCGCGGTAGCGATGCCTGCATCGAAGGCTGCGTTCCATTGTTTGTATTTGTCGCCAAAGCGCACGACAACAATATCGGCCCGTTTTATGGCGGTCATGTGTCGGATGCTGTTTATCTTGGCAGCCTTGTTGTCTTTCCAGAAGTGTTTTTCTTCAGCACCAAGAATATTGATTCCGCAGTCGTCGCTGCTGCCGTGATCGGTATTTGGCGTAAGTAAATCGATGGGTAGTTTTTTCTCTAGGATTGCTGTTTTTATCTTCTCTCGCCAGTTGGTATGAATCTCGCCTGACAGGTATACGCTGTATCGCATTGGATTGCCTCGTTGATTTTGTTTCATTGTTGGTCTTTATCTGATGCCCCATTATATAATCTTGCCAGTCGCTTAGTTGGTCATAGGTGCTTATTTTTATTCCATGTTGTGAAAAAGGTTCCACGTGAAACATCTTAAAGGCTGGCTATCCATATCCGTTCTCTATCTACTCGCGCTTCTTCCGTTGAGCAAGGCTCAGTTGTTGGGAGGTTACATTGGAAAGCGGACCTACAAGCAAAAAAATAAAGCATACAAAATTACTCAAATGAATATTCAGCTGTGCTTTCCTGAACTGAATGCAGGGCAGCAGGATGAGCTGGTAAAAGAGAGTTTGATTGAGACTGGCCGTTTGGCTGGAGAAATGGGTATGTCATGGATCTGGTCGCCTGGCCGAGTGATCAGAAAGATCCGAAAAGTTCATAATGAAGAGCTTTTGTCAGATGCACTGAAAGCCGGGAAAGGTGTGATTTTGATTGCGCCACATCTGGGGAACTGGGAAGTGTTAGGTCTGCACTTGAGTACAAAGTACAAGCTGACCTCTATGTACCGCCCTCCTAAGATTGAGTTGATGGATCGGCTGGTCAGACGAAAACGAGCCCGGTTAGGTTCAAAGCTTGCCCCGGCTAATGTTAAGGGGGTGCGAATGGCGATGAAAGCGCTGAAGGCGGGCGAAGTGCTGGGTATCTTACCGGATCAGGAAGCAGATAAAGGGAGTGGTGTTTTTGCCCCCTTCTTCGGACAGGAAAGCTATAGTATGAAATTGTTGCCACAGCTAGCTGCCCAAACCGGAGCGGTGGTTATCTCGGCATATGCCAAGCGTTTACCGGATGCCCAGGGGTTTGAAATTTTTTTCCATCAGGCTTCCGATAAGATCAATGACAAAGACCTGTTAAGTTCTGCAACGGCGATGAATGCGGAAGTTGAATTCTGTGTTCGGCAAGTTCCGGAACAGTATCAGTGGGAATATAAGCGTTTTCAGCACTGCTCTGATGGTTCGCGAAGGTATTAACGTTAAATGGATAGATACTAAAAAGGGGCTGTTATAGCCCCTTTTTTATGGTCGTGAATATTTACTAACGTTTCCAGAACGCCGGGGAGAAGAGTACCAGTAGGGTAAATACCTCGAGCCGTCCTAGCAGCATGGCAAAGGCGAGAACCCATTTTGCCGCTTCATTCAGGTCGCCATAGTGTGCTGCCACCTGCCCTAGTCCGGGGCCAAGGTTATTCAGGGTAGCGCCTACCGCTGACCAGGCTGTAACCTGATCGAGTCCGGTTCCCAGCAGGATGATCAGCATCACCACGAATACAATCAGGTAGACCGAGAAGAAGCCCCATACGGCTTCCAGCACGCGATCAGGAATAGGCTTGTTACCGAACTTCACCGGGATCACGGCGTTGGGGTGAATGAGTCGCTTTATCTCTCGCTGTCCCTGCTTGAGGATTAATAGAATACGAATAACCTTCATGCCGCCGCCGGTTGATCCGGCACAGCCGCCGGCGAAGGCGGCAACGAACAACAGGAAGGGAAGCATAACCGGCCACTGGGCAAAATCAGCCGTTGCAAAACCGGTGGTTGTGGCAATAGAGACAACTTCAAATATGGCTTTACGAATCGATTCTACCGGCGCATATGTCTGGGTGGTTACCAGTACGATGGCAGCCAGTACCGTAATGCTGCCGAGAATTGACAGGTAGAATTTAAACTCAGGGTCCTGAAAGTAGTGCGTGATCGAGCGCTGGCGCCAGGCGAAAAAGTGTAAACCAAAATTGACGGCTGAAATGATCATAAAGAAGGTGCAGATCGCTTCGATCATCGGGCTGTCAAAATAGCCGATGCTGGCGTCGTGGGTTGAAAATCCGCCAATAGCAACGGTGGAAAAGCTGTGCCCTACCGCATCAAACAGTGTCATTCCGGCAAGCCAGTAACCTAATGCACAGGCGATGGTGAGTGATAAATAAATATACCAAAGCGCTTTAGCGGTCTCGGTGATGCGCGGGGTTAGCTTGCTGTCTTTCACGGGGCCGGGTGTTTCTGCGCGATAGAGCTGCATACCACCGATGCCTAACATCGGGAGAATGGCTACGGCCAGTACGATGATACCCATGCCGCCAAGCCACTGAAGTTGTTGTCGATAAAACAGGATCGATTGTGGCAGAGCATCGATACCGGTGATAACGGTTGCCCCGGTTGTTGTCAGGCCTGAAAGGGACTCAAAAACCGCATCGACAAATGACAGATTGGGATTGTCGGCCAGCATAAAGGGGATGGAACCAAACAGCCCCAATACGACCCAGAATAATACGGTAACAAGAAATCCATCACGGGTGCGCAGGTCTTGTCGCACTCTATAAACAGGCGCCCAGATAATGAAGCCGGTACACAGAGTGATGGTAAAGGCGGAGATGAACGCCAGGTGAGAGCCATCATGGTAGCTGTATGAGATGGCGATCGGCGGCAGCATAGAGAAGCTGAATATCATCAGCAGCAGACCGAGAATCCGAAGGATTACTTTATAGTGCATCGTTCTCTCCGATCAGAAGAAGCCAAGGCCAACCTGGAACAGGCGCTCGACTTCTCCGATCTTACGTTTGTCGACCAGGAACAGGATGACGTGATCATCGTTTTCTACGACGACGTCATCGTGGGCGATCAGTACTTCATCATTGCGTACAATCGCGCCGATAGTCGTACCCTTTGGCAGGTCTATCTCTTCGATCATTTTGCCAACAACTTTCGAGCTGCGGCTGTCACCGTGTGCAACGGCTTCCAGCGCCTCGGCCGCACCGCGGCGGAGTGAATGTACCGCTGCGACGTCACCGCGTCGTACGTGGGTCAGCAGGCTGCCTATGGTGGTTTGCTGAGGAGAGATGGCGATATCGATCACCCCGCCCTGCACTAAATCGACATAAGCGGGGTTGTTTATCAGCGTCATGACCGTACGGGCGCCCAGGCGCTTAGCCAGCATCGACGCCATGATGTTGGCTTCATCATCGTTTGTCAGTGCGCAGAATACATCGGTATCTTCGATGTTTTCTTCCAGCAATAGATCTTTATCGGAGGCGCTGCCCTGCAATACGATGGTGTTGTTGAGGCGTTTTGCCAGGCTGTTGCAGCGGTGAATATCCCGCTCGATTATTTTAACCTGGTAATTGTCTTCAATCTTATCAGCCAGCCGGGCGCCAATATTACCGCCGCCAGCGATGATGATCCGTTTGTAGGGTCTGTCCAGTCGGCGTAGCTCGCTCATGACCGAGCGAATATCTTTCTTCGCCGCGATAAAAAACACTTCGTCATCGGCTTCGATAACGGTGTCCCCTTTCGGAATAATCGGGCTGCCCTTGCGGAAAATTGCTGCTACCCGGGTTTCTACTGAGGGCATGTGAGAACGCAGATAGGATATTTCACGTCCGACCAGAGGGCCGCCGTAGTACGCTTTTACGGCGACTAACTGAGCAATGCCGTCGGCAAAGTCGAGTACCTGAAGCGCTCCCGGATGTTCGATTAGCCTGTGAATGTGTTTGGTGACCAGCTCTTCCGGGCTGATTAAAACGTCGATGGGAATCGATTTGTCTGTGAAGATGGTGTTCTTCTTCAGCAGGTAGTCGTGCTCACGAACCCGGGCGATTTTGGTCGGCGTGTGATAAAGCGTTTGAGCGATCTGGCAGGCGATCATATTTACTTCATCGCTGTTGGTTACGGCGATGAGCATGTCAGCATCACGGGCGCCGGCCTGATCAAGGATAGTGGGGTGTGAGGCTTTACCTTCAACTGTTCGGATATCCAGACGGTCCTGGAGTTCTCGTAGTCGGCCCATGTCGGTATCGACTATGGTGATGTCGTTCGCTTCGCTGGCCAGGTTCTCAGCCAGTGTGCCACCGACCTGTCCTGCGCCGAGAATAATAATTTTCATATTATGATGAGTCTCCGATCAGCGGGCGGCGTTGCCATCACTAATTCTGATCTTTTACCAATACGGCATAATAAAAGCCATCATGCCCCCCTGAATGTGGGAAAAGCTGACGGCCAAAGGGTCGTTCTATGCCCCAGTCGGCCTCAATCGCAAGATGCCGGGCATCGGGTTGAGACTTCAGGAAGCGTTCAATAACCCGTTCGTTTTCCTGAGGAAATACTGAGCAGGTTGCGTATACCAGTCGACCGCCCTGTTTGAGCATCTGCCAGCAGTTATTAAGAATCGCTAACTGCAGTTCTGCCAGCGCCTTAATATCTTCATTTTGGCGCATGTGCTTAATGTCAGGGTTGCGCCGGATGACGCCGGTCGCTGAGCAGGGTGCATCGACCAGAATTCTGTCGTAATTCACCCCGTCCCACCAGTCTTTAGTAGCGGCATCTGCAATGATTACTTCAGCATTTAGTTGCAACCGTTGCAGGTTTTCCTGGATTCGTTGAGCTCTGTTGTCTTCAAGTTCGATCGCCGTGACATGATCCAGGGCCGGTTGATGCTCAAGAATATGGCAAAGTTTTCCGCCCGGTGCCGCGCAGGCATCCAGAACCCGTTGCCCTGCCTGCAGATCCAGCAGGCCGCTGCTGAGCTGTGCTGCTTCATCCTGAATGCTGACAAAGCCGTCATCAAAGTCAGGTAGCAAGCCTACATCAACCGGGGCTTCAAGCTGAATACCCACATCGGAGTATGGCGTTGCGGATGCCTGAATATCGATTTCGGACAGCTGTTGAAGATAGGTTGCTTGGTCCGTTTTTTGGCGATTAACCCGCAGTGTCATAGGTGGGTGCTGGTTGTTTTGCTCAAGAATGCCTGCCCAGTGATCTGGCCAGTTGTGCTGTAGTTTGGCGATCATCCACTGGGGGTGGATATAGGTGAACGCATCTTCCTCAGACAGCGCTTCAAACAGCTCGTCCTGTTCTCTTTGCAAGCGACGTAATATGGCGTTGAGCAGGCCTTTAGCCCAGTCTTTATCCAGCTGGCTGGTGGCTTCGACGGTTTCACTGATGGCTGCGTGGGCGGGAATTCGCATCTCTAAGAGCTGATACAGGCCGAGTAGTACCAGGGCGTATATATCCTGGTCCTGCTCTTTGAACGGTTTTTTAAGCAAGTGTCTGGCGAGCCGTTCTAACCGGGGCAGGTAACGCATGGTGCCGTAGCAAAACTGCTGCAGGAGCGCGCGTTCATTTTCCTGACAGTATTCCAGTGCTCTGGGGAGTGCCGTATTCAGCGATTCTTTGCGTGCGATGACAGGGCCGAGGGCGCGGGCAGCAATGGCACGAATGTCCATCAAGACTGCCCCAGTTGCGTGCCGTTACTAAAGAGTTCTTTCTTGGAGTTAAGCACCGCACTGGTCTCCATCGCTTTGCTACCCGGAAGTTGTATCTTCAGTAATCGGACAGCACCCTGCCCACTGGCAACAATAATCGCTTTCTTATCAGTAGCGATGATGGTTCCTGGGGTTGCTGTGCCGGGGTCGGTTTGGGTATCTGCTTCGGCATACCACACTCGCAGGGTTTCGCCGTTGAGAGAGGTGAAAGCTACCGGCCAGGGAGAAAGTCCCCTTACCTGCCGGGCTATCTCGATAGCAGGCTGTTGCCAATCGATCTGCCCTTCTGCTTTTTCAAGTTTATGGGCGTAGCAGGCCAGGCTGTCATCCTGGGTTTGATGAATAATGGTTTCATCGGCAATGCCCGGAAGGCTTTCGAGCAACGCTGCAGAGCCTATCCCGGCAAGCCGGTCATGGAGCTCTCCACTGGTGTCTGACGGGGTGATCGGGCAACTCTTCTTGAGTAGCATTGCGCCGGTATCTAAGCCGATATCCATCTGCATGATAGTTACGCCGGTTTCACTGTCGCCTGCCAGCAGCGATCGGTGAATGGGTGCGGCGCCGCGCCAGCGTGGCAACAGGGATGCGTGAACGTTGATACAGCCGAGCCGGGGGGCATCAAGGACCGCTTTAGGCAGCAGCAAGCCATAGGCAACGACGATCATCAGGTCGGCACCAAGGTCTGCCAGCGTCTGACGATCCTCATCCAGTTTGAAATTGAGAGGCTGGTAAACCGGCAGGTCATTATCCAGAGCGACCTTCTTTACGGGGCTGGGCGTGAGCTTGCGGCCCCGTCCGGCCGGACGGTCTGGCTGGGTATACACGCCAATAACCTGGTGACCAGCATCAATCAGGGCTTGTAAGCTGGAAGCGGCAAAATCCGGCGTGCCGGCAAACAAGATGCGCAGTCGTTTAGCTGTGTCTGACATGCTTCAAGCCTTCTGACGGTGAAGTTTATCCAGCTTGCTGCGGATTCTGGTGCGCTTTAACGGCGACAGGTAGTCGACGAACAGCTTCCCTTCCAGATGATCAATCTCATGCTGAATACAAACGGCCAGTAAGTCGTCTGCATCAAGCGTGTAGGTTTTACCCTGCTCATCCTGTGCTGTGAGGCGGATTCTATTCGGGCGAACCACGTCTTCATAGAAGCCAGGAACGGATAAACATCCTTCCTGTAGCTTCTCTGTTTCGTCAGTCAGTATCTCAACTTGGGGATTAATAACCACCAGAGGGTCATTTTTCTCTTCAGAGGTGTCGATAGTGATGATACGCTGATGTACATTGATCTGTGTTGCCGCCAGACCGATGCCCGGAGCATCGTACATGGTTTCAAACATATCTTTGATTAGCTGGCGCAGCTCATCGTTAAATTCAGTCACCGGTTCAGCAACTGTACGTAGGCGTGGATCTGGAAATTCAAGTATTGGAAGTAATGACATGGTCGCTGCAGAAAAGAAAAGGTTGAAAAAAAGAACACTGAAATCAATAATCTTTTCATTATACTGATATAGATGCACAATGTATTGCCGATACTGTTATAGACTCTCAAAAATATGAAGGTCTGAGACAAGGATTAGAAAAATGAAACAACTGGTTACAGCTTTTCTGGGCGCTCTGGCGATGTGTATCGCATTAGTGATGCCTGTTCAGGCCGATGTTCGTAAAGACACACTGGCGTTGCAGGATAACCATCCTAAAACCTATGTGGTGGTTAAGGGGGATACTCTCTGGGATATTTCGGAGATGTTTTTAAAGTCTCCCTGGAAATGGCCGCAGCTCTGGGGTTATAACCAGCAGATCGATGATCCTCACTGGATCTATCCTGGGGACGTATTAACGCTGAAGTGGATCGACGGTCAGCCCCGCTTAGTCAAGAATGATGGCATTATCCGTCTCAGCCCTAAGGCGAAAGTGACGCCACTGAATGACGCGATTCCCGCTATTCCGCTTAAAGATATCATCGGCTTCCTGTCGGACAATATTGTTATGGATAGCGATGAGCTTCTGGCAGCACCCTATATTGTTGGCAGCACAAACAACCGTATCGTTGCCGGTGCCGGTGATCGTGTTTATGCCAGAGGCACGCTGGTGGAAGATCATGCCCGTCAGAACGTCTATCGTCCGGCGCGTGAATATATTGATCCGGTAACTAAAGAACACCTGGGTTACGAGCTGTTCAAGATTGGTGAAGCGGCGGTCAATAGCAAGAAAGAGGATATTATCACGCTGGACCTGCGCAAAACCCGCGAAGAGGTTTCGGCGCTGGATCGGGTCTACCCCAGCCAGAAAGAGGCTATCCAGTCTATTTTCTATCCCAGCTCTCCAGACGGCGTGATTAACGGCCGTATACTCTCGGTACTGCGGGGCGTGCGTCAGGCGGGCCAGTATGATGTCGTAGCGATCAATCAGGGTGCACGCGAAGGTCTTGAACCGGGCCATGTACTGACTATTTATAAAGCCGGTGAGAAACTAAAAGATCCGGTGACTAAAGAGCTGATTGTCCTACCCTCTGAAAAGTCAGGCCTGATGATGATCTTTAAAGCGTATGAAAAAGTCAGCTATGCACTGATTCTTAAGGCCACTAACGTTATCGCCATCGATGATGAGGTGCGCAACCCCTCTTAATGCAGGTCCACTGGACAAGGAGTGTCCATGCTTTATCACCTCAGGGAATGGATTGCCCTGTCTGAATTGCCCGGGATCGGTCCCGGGCTTTTGCTTCAGCTGGTTCAGCGAACCCAAAGCGCGCCCGTTGAGCTGCTTAACCTGAGCGGCGATTCCCTTAAAACACTTAAGCTGCGCCCGGACACTACCCGGCACATTCATGCTTATCAGCAGGGTAAATGGCCTGACAGTGAATACCTCAGCGGTATTGAGACCTGGTTAGCGCAACCTGGCAACCATCTGATCAGTTACGCCTGCCCCGATTACCCGCAATTACTCAAAATGATCCCTGACCCTCCCCTGTTGTTATATGTGAGTGGCGATCCCGGAGCGCTGCATATGCCGCAACTGGCGGTAGTGGGGAGCCGCTCTGCCAGCCGCAACGGTGTAGAGCTGAGTAAATCATTCGCCAGTGCGCTGACAGCGGCAGGTATGACAATAACCAGTGGTTTGGCCAGGGGTGTTGATGGCGCGGCTCACAGAGCAGCTGTGGAGCTTTCACGGCCTACCATCGCAGTGCTGGGCTCCGGCTTGAAGAAAATCTATCCGCGACAACACCAGAAGCTCGCCGATACGATTATTGAGCAAGGTGGCGCGCTGGTATCTGAATACCCATTGTTGATGCCTCCGCTGGCGTATAACTTTCCCCGCCGGAATCGTATTATCAGTGGATTAAGTGCCGGAGTGCTGGTGATAGAGGCGGCAAAGCGCAGTGGCTCATTGATTACCGCGCGGCTAGCGCTTGAACAGGGACGTGAGGTGTTTGCCCTTCCCGGTGCGCTGAATAACCCGCAGAGCCATGGGTGCCATGACCTGATCCGGGAAGGAGCCATTCTGGTGGAAACCAGTGCGCAGATTATTGAGCCATTAGCGAGCCTGTTAGGCAGTTATCACTATGAAGAACGGCAGGCCGACGCTGAGTCTGTCAGGCTGACTGAAAGCGAAACTTTATTGCTGGATCAGATAGGTTATCAACTGGTTACGTTAGAGCAGTTGATCGGGCTGACCGGCCAGTCCGCTTCAGCGTTGTTACCGCAACTGGTGGGGATGGAGCTGTCTGGTTATATCGAAAATACGCCGGATGGCTATCAACGGTTGATCTGAACCTGAATCCTTTTCTCGCTATGGCATAAAACCCATCTTTTTTCGTGGTTGAATGTTGTACAGTTTTAGAGTATTTTTCCACGTTTTCCCGACTAACTTCACAAATTTTGAAGAAAATCATGACTAAACCATTTATTGCTATTTTGATGGGTTCTGACTCAGACCTGCCGATTATGAAAGCCTCTGCTGAAATCCTGCGTGGCCTGGATGTTCCTTTCGAAATGAAAGTAAGCTCCGCTCACCGTACGCCGGTTCAGACCCATGACTACGTTAAAGACGCTGATCAGCGTGGTGCTGTTGCCTTTATCTGTGCAGCAGGTATGGCGGCTCATCTGGCGGGTGCTGTTGCAGCAAACACAACTAAACCAGTGATTGGTGTGCCAATCGAGTCCTCTTTAGACGGTCTTGATGCTCTGCTGTCTACGGTACAGATGCCGGGTGGCATTCCGGTTGCAACTGTTGCTATCGGTAAAGCCGGTGCGAAAAATGCAGCTTACCTGGCGGCACAGATTGCTGCTGTACAGGATGCTGAGCTGGCAGAGCGTATCAAAGCAGAGCGTCAGGCAAACACTGATGCTGTTATCGCCAAAGATAACGCGCTACAGGAAAAGCTGGCGAACGGCGAAATCTGATCGCTATGGGCTGGTGGCATATTCGTCAGGCAGCCAGGGCGATGCGCCTTGGAGGTGTTATCGCCTACCCTACTGAAGCGGTTTGGGGCCTTGGCTGTGACCCATTCAATGAAACCGCGGTTCACCGGTTGCTTAAAATTAAGCGTCGGCCTTTGCACAAAGGCCTGATTCTGGTGGCTTCCTCTATACAACAGGTTCAACCATTACTGGATAATATTGCGCCTGAAGAACAAGAGAGAATCAAGGCGACCTGGCCCGGTCCAGTGACCTGGATTCTTCCTGATCCGGACAACCTGATCCCCGCCTGGGTTAAAGGAAATCATCCCTCTGTGGCCGTGAGAGTGAGTGATCACTATCAGGTGAAAAGTCTCTGTGAGGCTTTTGGTTCTATGATTGTGTCCACATCGGCTAATTTCTCAGATAAACACCCCGCTAGAGACAAAATGAAAGTAAGTATTCACTTTAAAGAAAAAGTGGATGTTATCGTACCGGGTGAGCTGGGTAAGTTAAGTCGGCCGACTAAAATCTATCGTCTGGACAGTAACCAACCGGTAAGAAGTTAAATCAGTACCGTTAGTGATAACTAATCATCTCGAGACCTTAAAGGTAATATAAATGACAGCACCGGACATTAATGCGGTAAAAGCATATCTTCTAAATCTCCAGGACAGCGTCTGCGCGCAACTTGAAAAGGTTGAGGGCAAGGCTCAGTTTATTGAAGATAGCTGGTTGCGCGAAGGCGGCGGTGGCGGTCGTACCCGGGTCTTAGCTAACGGTGCTGTGATCGAAAAAGGGGGCGTAAACTTCTCCCATGTCTTTGGCGATAAGCTGCCCGCTTCGGCGACGGCTCACCGTCCTGAACTGGCGGGCCGGACTTTTCAGGCGATGGGTGTGTCGCTGGTTATTCATCCGCATAACCCCTATGTGCCAACGTCCCATGCCAATGTGCGCTTCTTCATTGCCGAAAAAGAGGGCGAGGAACCGGTATGGTGGTTTGGTGGTGGTTTTGACCTGACCCCTTACTATGGCAACAAAGATGACTGTCGCGCGTGGCATCAGGCAGCGAAAGATGCCTGTGACCCTTTTGGCGAAGAGGTTTATGACCGTTATAAAGAGTGGTGTGACGAGTACTTCTACCTGAAGCACCGTGATGAGCCTCGTGGTGTGGGTGGTTTGTTCTTCGACGACCTGAATGAACCAGACTTTGATCACTGTTTTGCGCTGATGCGCTCTATCGGTGATGCTTATGCGCCAGCTTACTGCCCGATTGTTGAAAAGCGTAAAGATACTGAATACGGCGAGACGGAACGTGACTTCCAGTTGAACCGTCGCGGTCGCTACGTCGAGTTTAACCTGGTGTTTGACCGGGGAACGCTGTTTGGCCTGCAATCCGGTGGCCGTACCGAGTCGATCCTGATGTCCCTGCCTCCGGAAGTGCGCTGGGGTTATGACTGGAAACCGGAGCCGGGCTCTAAAGAAGCCGAACTTTATGACTTCTACCTAAAACCGCAAAACTGGCTGGAGGTTTGAGGTGAGTGATCGTTACGCGGTATTTGGAAACCCGATTAAGCACTCTAAATCGCCACTGATTCATACGGCATTTGCCGAGCAGACTCATCAGACGCTTAGCTACAATGCGATGCTGGTGCCTGAAGATGGCTTCGATGAGGCTGTGGATAACTTTCTGACGGGCGAAGGCAAAGGGCTGAACATCACCGTCCCGTTTAAAGAAGATGCCTGGAAAAAAGCGGAGTCACACTCTGACCGGGCGAGACTGGCGGGTGCCGTCAACACCCTCTACAGAAACGCAGCAGGCCAGCTCTGTGGTGATAACACCGATGGTTTGGGGCTGGTGGCGGATATCACTCTGAATAATGGGGGTGAGATACGCGGCAAAGATCTGCTGATTCTGGGTGCCGGCGGGGCTGTCCGCGGTGTTCTGGAGCCTATCCTTGCCCATAATCCGGCGCGTGTTGTGATCGCAAACCGGACTCTGGCCCGGGCTGAAGTGCTGGTCGAGGTCTTTCAGGGGCTGGGTGAGATCGAAGCCTGCGGCTTTGATCAGTTAGCGGGTCAGCAGTTTGATCTGGTGATCAACGGGACGGCGGCCAGCTTGCAGGGAGAGGTCCCTCCCCTGCCGGATGATCTGTTGCGTGAAGGCGCCTGGTGTTATGACATGATGTACGGTGCCGAGATAACTGCGTTCAACCAGTGGGCAACTGATCATGGTGCGAAAAAAGCGATCGATGGGCTGGGAATGCTGGTAGAACAGGCGGCTGAGTCGTTTTCTATATGGCGCGGAATCCGTCCGGATACTTCTGAACTAATTCAAGAGCTTAGACATCAGTTATTGTCAAAATAACGGTCACTAAAATCCTTCCTTGCGCGGAGTTTCTCATCGGGTTATAAAAGAAGAAGCTGAATAATGCGTTCTGCAGAGTTTCATCAGGACTCATTCTCAGGTTCCGAACTCCAGCCGCAGGAATGATCCGTTATGGAAAAAGAGACCCGCCTGTCCCCCGATCAGCTGTACCGTCACTGCAACACTGAGTTGCTGCCCTTCAAAACCACTGAAACTCTCGAACCCTACACCGGCTTCTTTGGTCAGGAGCGCGCGGTAGAAGCGATGGAGTTTGGTATCGGCATGAAACGGCCCGGTTACAACATGTTTGTCATGGGTAACCCGCATACCGGTCGGTTTTCATTTGCTATCGATAGCATCCGCAGTATCGCCAAGAAAGAACTGAAGAAAACCAGTGACTGGTGCTATCTGAACAATCTGGATGAGAGCCGCACCCCGCTGGTGATTCAACTGCCAGCCGGTAAAGGCTGGGCGTTCAGGCGGGATATAAAGCATCTGATTGAAGGTATTCTCACCGAACTGCCGGCGGCGTTTGAAAGCCCGGCGTATCAGCGCAAGAAGAGCAAGGTCGAACGGGATTTTAATCGTCTCTATGATCAGGCGATCGAACTGGTTGATGGTCTGGCCAGAGAGCACAGTATCGCGCTCTACCGGGACGCGGGCAGCATTGGCTTTACCCCGGTCGCAGAAGGTCAGGGTATGGACGAAGCAGCGTTCTCTCAACTGCCGGAAGATGTCCGGGATGAGTTCACCCGTAATATTGCCAAGCTGGAAGAACACCTCAACGAAGAGCTCGCGAGCATGCCCAAGTGGCGCCGTGAAGCGGGCGATAAAATGAAAGTGCTGGATCGTGAAACCGCGCGCAGTGCGGTAGCTCCCCTGATTCAGCCGTTGCGTGAGAAATACCATAATAACAGCGGTGTACCGGATTACCTGACACAGCTGGAATCCAATCTGGTTAAAAACGCGCTGGATATTATCGAAGATGATAAGCCCAACGAAGCGCGCACCGACCTGGCCCGCCGGCAGTACATGGAAAGCACCTTTGGTGTGAATATGGTGGTGGATAATCAGAAAACCAAAGGGGCCCCGGTGGTCTTTGAGACCCACCCTACCTATGACAATCTGTTTGGCCGGGTTGAATACAACTCCGAAATGGGCGCCCTGAGCACCAACTTTCAGCTGATTCGTTCCGGTGCGCTGCATCGGGCCAATGGCGGCTATCTGGTACTGGAATCTGAGAAGCTGCTGGAACAGCCTTTTGTTTACGGCGCTCTGAAGCGGGCACTCAAATCCCATGAGATCCGTATCGAGAACCCGATGTCCGAGATGACCGGCATGGGTACCATCACGCTGGCACCTCAATCTATACCGCTGAGCGTCAAAGTGGTGCTGATCGGCACCCGGGAAACCTATTACCTGCTACAAGAGCTGGATCACGACTTCGAGAAGATGTTCCGGGTAGTGGTGGATTTTGATGAAGATGTAAAACGGGAACCGGCGACGATCCGCAGCTATGCCCGGTTGATGAAGACCCTGGCGGACGAAGAGAATCTGGCCCCCCTCAATCGTCAGGCTGTTGCCCGGCTGGTTGAACACAGCTCCCGCCTGACCGAAGACCAGGAACTGCTCTCCGCCCACGTTGGTGAGCTAGTGGACCTGCTTTGTGAAGCCGACTACAAACGTATCCGTCAAAAAGACGAGATCATCAACGATCAGCATGTCGAGATGGCACTGCAGGCGAAAGAGCGCCGTACCAGCCGTATATCCTCCAAAATTCTGGAGAGTATTCTTAATGAAACCGTGCTGATCGATACCGATGGCGAGGCCGCCGGTCGCACCAATGGTTTAACAGTGCTGGGTGTCGGTGATGTGTCGTTCGGCTTTCCCGCCCGTATTACCGTGACGGTGCATCCGGGTAACCGGGGCATTGTCGATATCGAACGCGAAGTCACCCTGGGCCAGCCGATCCACTCCAAAGGGGTACTGATCCTGTCCGGCTATCTGGGTCATAAATACGCCAAAGACTTCCCCCTGACACTGTCTGCCAGTATTGCTTTGGAGCAATCTTACGGCTATGTCGACGGCGATAGCGCCTCAATGGCGGAAGTTTGCACCCTGATCTCGGCACTCACCGATATCCCGATCAAGCAGCAGTTCGCTATTACCGGCTCAATCAACCAGTACGGTGAAGTGCAGGCTATCGGCGGTGTTAATGAGAAGATTGAAGGCTTCTTCAACCTCTGCAAAACCCGAGGTTTAACCGGCTCCCAGGGCGTGGTCATCCCGAAAGCCAATATTCGTAATCTGATGCTCAAACGCGAAGTGGTTGATGCGGTCGCCGAGGGGCAATTTTGCATCCATGGCGTCTCAACCGTCGACCAGTGTCTGGAACTGCTGATGGGCCGCAAAGCCGGACAGCTAAAAGAAGACGGCACCTTCACCCAGCGCTCGGTTAATGCGCAGGTGGTTAAGCGGTTGCGGGAAATCGCTAAGGCGAAGGCCTAAAATCTGTGAAACAGATTTTAGGCCCGAACGCGGCTTCGCCGCTAGCTAGAAAAGCCGTAGCTAGTAGCTCGAACGTCACAAAAAACGTGACTTGCTCGTTGCTCGCAAAAGCTAAGAAAGAGCTAGTGGAGCATGGTTATTGTATTGGGAGGCTGAAGCTCTTAGTCAAAAGCCGACATTATTACGTCTGTGCTTAGGTTTTGATCTTGTTGGTCGGGGGGCGAATCCCTCCAAGCGCGCCAAATCAGTAAGACTTAAACATTATTTATAACTTTCTGATTCCATACGGAGTTTTCTACCATATCCATCTGAGCTACAGACGCACAGTTCGCTTCGTGTCTATGAGAAAGTGTTGAGTGGTCACAGTGCCGCTATAGCTCATTTGGCAGAGAAACTGACTTGTAATCAGTAGGTCCCGAGTTCGACTCTTGGTGCCGGCACCACTTCTTTCTCGCTTCTCCATGGTAATGACAGTGATTACTCTGTGCCGTTTCCGGAGGAGCTCTGTTTTAGCTTATTCTTTTCTTTAATAAATTGATTAAGCCTAGTTGTATGCAAGTATTTAGTAGCCTGATTCCATTGGTTTTTTTAAAACTGATATTTTACGCACAGCTTATACAGGGGTTATGCACAGCTTATTTGTTTTTAAATGGCTCCATTTAGGCTATTCTTCATAGCATAACAGGCTGTACATCGATAATAAAAAGTGGTTTAGAGTGTAAATATGAATATTACATACTTAAGAACAAAGGAAAGTTCTTCACCCGCTTCCGTTGAAATCGATCCTCCTAATCATATCCATTCTGATTGTGATGTGATTTGTTTTAAAACTCACCAGAGTGTTTCTATGCGCCCCAGTAAGGATGAGATGGAAGCCAAAGCGTTGGCTGAGTTATTGGATGAAGCTAGGCTTATGGAATAGCTAGTAAATATAGATCGTATTGTTCTGTCCCCCCCTCTCTGCTAATTTTTTATCTATTATCGCTAAATGGAGTTAGTGTCGCATGGCTAATGCTGCAACCGTTCATAAATTACATGTTAGTAAAAAATCTGGCGAAGATATTACCAGAAGTTATCAATCTGAAGAGATTGTTATAGCTTTTTCTGGAGCTATTGGATGCGGAATAAAAGACGTTATAAACAGTGCAAAGAGCGTGTTTGGTGATGCTGGGTATGAGGTTGAACATATTAGAATAAGTGACCTTATAAAAAAGCTTTATATTGCTAATAAAGAAGACCCTGAATTATTAAAAATATTTGATGGTGATATTGAGGCCTTAGCTGGGTATCAGAGATATGATACATTTCAAAGCTTAGGTAACTTTTTCAGAAAAAAATATAATAATGGAATTTTAACTGAATCAGTAGTTTCTAGAGTCGCTGTATCTAGAAGGTCTCGGAAGTTTGAGTCAGGAGGGGATGGTTTTTCTAGAAAGGCATTCTTGGTTGATCAACTTAAAAATCCTGCTGAAGTTGACCTATTAAGGCTACTTTATGGAAATATGTTTTATGTAGTAGGGATTTTGAGCAATCGAAATGATCGTATTAAGAACCTCAGAAAAGATGATATAACGGAAGAGCAAGCGATAAAGTTAATAAATAGAGATAAAAAGGAAGACCAAAAGCATAAACAGCAGCTAGAGAAAACTTTGAAAGAGTCCGATTATTTTATAAGGCATAAGCCTGATAGTAAAAGTGATATTAAGCCTCATGTAGATAGGTTGAACTCTCTCATTCATGGGCAGAAGGGAATCACCCCTACACTTGAAGAGTCGGGTATGTTTGCTGCATATAGTGCTTCTCTTTCATCTGCTTGTATGTCTCGTCAAGTTGGTGCGGCGATATGCTCTCCTGAAGGCACTGTTATCTCAACAGGATGTAATGATGCGCCGGAAGGTGGAGGTGGACTTTATACTTCTGATAGTGAACATGATAAACGTTGCTACGCTTATAAAGGGACTTGCCGCAACGACGAAAAAAAGAAAGCTATTTATAAAAAAATAAAGGAAATTTTAGTTTCAGGTGGCGTAGGAGAAGATAAATCTGGTGAACTATCTTCTCTGATAGAGAGCCAGACTAGTATTGGAGGATTGACGGAATTTTCAAGAGCTATTCATGCTGAGATGGATGCTATTATGAAAGTCGCGCGTCGTGATAGTACCTCTACTAGTGGTGCTACCTTATATTCGACAACATATCCTTGCCACAATTGCGCTAGGCATATAGTGTCAGCTGGCTTTGAGAAGGTTGTTTATATTGAGCCATATGAAAAAAGTTTGGCGCTTGATTTGCACGACGATTCGATCACTATTGATGAAAATGAATATAAAGCATGTAAGGCTGACCCAGTGTCTGAATCTTTAAAAGTTCTTTTTGTTCAATTTGAAGGTGTCTCTCCGAATAAATATGAAGCGTTTTTTAAATATAAAAACGGAATGAAGAAAGATGGAATGATTTCCTTCACTGATATTTCTGAAGCCGTTCAGGTCGAGCCTGTATTTACCAAGGCTTACCATGAAATTGAGACAAAAATTCTGGAAAATATTCACGAAATCTTAAACCCTCAATAAATAATTATATTTATTGATTAAAGGGGAGAGACTTATTTTCTATTGCTTAAGTAACTTAAGAAATAAACCGGTCCCTTCTCTTTCGAGCAAGTAAAACGAAGTTTTACGTCGAGCAACGAGCTACGACAAAGATTATTCGTATCCTTCTAATAAATGCTTATCCTTCAATTTCACATAATTCCCCGCCGTATAGGTAAAGAACTCCATCTCTTTTTCAGTCAGGGCGCGGGCTTCTCTGACCGGGCGGCCGACGTAGAGGTGGCCGCTTTT
>JAIBCZ010000103.1 GCA_024679645.1 Amphritea sp. | reverse complement strand
TATCTTTCACGTCGCCGATGGTCAGGCTGCAACCGTTCAGGGCGACAAAGCCTTTAGGTAAGACATATTTCATCAGCTCTGGCTCAGCTTCGAACCAGATAATACGGTTATCTTCGGGCTGCTCGACGTTGATGATAGTAGCCTGCCCGTGAATATGTCCGGAGAGCAGGTGTCCGCCAATCTCATCACCAATCCGGGCAGCGCGTTCAAAATTTACGCTATCACCGGGTTTTAACTCACCCAGATTTGTGACTTTAAGCGTCTCCATAATCAAATCAAATTTGACCTGATTACCGCTAAAGGCTGTTATGGTCAGGCAGGTACCATTAACCGCGATGCTGGCACCGGTTTGGAGGTTGTCGCAATGCTTTTGTGGAAGCTCGAGTGTTAACTGCATGAACTGATTTTTAATTACCGTCGTAATAACGGTTGCAGTGCCTTGAACAATACCGGTGAACATAATTTTTCCTGTTAATACCTGACTGGACTATGTTTATAGAGGCAGACTGCCTTGATTGCAATGCTTAGGGGAAGGGATATGAAAGTTCTTATCAGTGGCGCGACCGGCTTTATCGGTCGTCATCTTGTACCAAGATTGCTGGAGCATAATCATGAACTGGTGGTCTGGAGCCGTTCTGAAAGTAAGGCGAGAAAGCTGTTTGACGAGTCAATAAGGGTTATTACCGACCTGTCACAGATCGATAGCGGTGATCATATTGGGGGCATTATCAATCTGGCGGGGGAAGGAATTGCAGACAAGCGCTGGAGTGAAGAACGCAAACAGCTATTACTTAATAGCCGTATCGAGACGACTGAGGCATTGGTTGATTTGGTTAAACGTTTGGAGCGCAATCCTGATGTACTGATCAGTGGGTCTGCTATCGGCTATTATGGTTGCCGCAGTGACGATCTTCAACTGAATGAGCGGGGCGTGGTCGTTGATGATTATACCCATCAGCTATGTAAGCAGTGGGAAACGACAGCACTTAAAGCGCAGGCGTTTGGCGTGCGGGTTTGTTTAATCAGAACGGGCATTGTATTAGGTGAAGGTGGGGCGTTATCAAAGATGCTGCCGGCTTTCCGTCTGGGCCTTGGAGGGCCTATCGCGCGTGGAACTCAGTGGATGTCGTGGATTCATATTGATGATCAGGTAGAGATCATTAATATGATGTTGTCTCAGCTTAAGTTTGCCGGGGCCTATAACCTGACCGCACCTGGCGCAGTGACGAATGATGAGTTTACCCGTGAGCTGGCTTCAGTCCTTAAGCGCCCAGCCTGGTTTCGGGTTCCGGCTGTCATGCTTGAGTTATTGCTGGGAGACGGCAGTGAGCTGCTGACCCGGGGGCAGCGGGTTTATCCTGAAAGACTATTACAGGCAGATTATAAATTTGCCTTCCCCGACCTGACATCGGCCCTACACCAGGTGCTTGAGCCCACCGACTGAGCGGGGAGGTAGCTTACTCCTGAGGCTGTAGATGATTTGCCCTGATATGCATTAGTGCTGAGGCTAACAGGTCGCCAGACCAGGGACCTGCTTCGGTACCGCTGATGTAGCTTTCCATATCGATTAATAGCAACTCGAGTGTTTTACTGTTGTTTAACTCACTCAGGTCAAGGCTGTCGTTAAACTGGATGTGTGGCCAGAATAACCGAGCCCATTCCAGCATCAAAAGTCGCGCTTCCAACGGCGTATCGTTATTACAAGCGTCCAGAGCCTGGCTGAAGGCATGCTGTTCTGCCTGCAATATCTGGTTTAGCTTGTCGCTGTCGTTTGACGGCGGAGATTGCAGAGGAGGGGCGGGTTCACTTGGCTGATGGTCTTGATTGAGTTGCTTGCGTCGTTGAGATGAAAAGCTATAAAGCCAGCCCAGGGACGTTATGATCGCTACTGATGCTAATAACCATACAAGCAGGCGTATGCTGCCGCTCTGTTCGGTGTCTGAGGTGGTGTTGGTCGACAGTTTGTTATCTGTCTGACCGGCCTTAGCCGAGGGTGCAGGAGAAACGGTCAGAGATTCCTTTTCTGGAGAGGCGGGTTCTACTCTTAATACTACCTGAGCCAGGCTAACCTTCTCGCTTTTATCCAGCGTCAGATTCCACCAGGGAATTGTGATCGCCGGGAGAGTCACCTCTCCTCGTTCAAGAGGGGTGATATGTACGGTTTCCGTCCGACTGCTGATGATGCCTTTTACGGTGTTTTTTTGTTCAAGCTGAACATCTTCAATCTCAATAGTGGCCAATTCATTGCGCAGAGAGAACAGTGAAGGCAGTTGTTCTGCCAACAGACCCTCGGCCGTCATTTTGAGCGTGCGCGTCTGACTCTCTCCGACTGTCAGATGATTGGGAGACTGGGTCAGATCTTCCAGTGATAGCCTGTTAGATGGAAGCCAGTAGCCGCGAATTTTTTGGCTAGGCTGAGGCAGTACATCAATAAAAATGGGCTCAGAGTTCAATTCAGGAGTGCCTGGTCCGGCGCTAAAATGAGCGGCAGGTATTAAGAGTTGTCCCGCTTGTTGAGGAAAGAGAGCGTAGTTTTGCTCGACAACCTTATAGGTCTGGCCGTTAATCTCTCGGGTGTATTGTAGTTGTTCACCTAGCGGCACAATTTCAGCATCGGGTACTAACGGTTCTGAGAGAGAGGCCATTGGCGGTAGATCGTCGAGATGGAACAGGCGTTGGCTATAGAGTACCTGGCTGCCCTGGTAGACTTCATAGCCGTCAACGGCGCTTTCTAAATAGGCGTCATTACTGATAATGGCTGCCGCCCCGGTTTCGCCAGCGACACTGATCAATAAAGGTTGGCTTAATTCGTTATTAAACTGAAGAGGGGGTATCTGCAGTTCACCTGAGTGCCGTGGCCGGAGCAGAATTTGCCAGCGTGTTGTGTATTGATTTTCTCCGTTCGCAAAGCTGGAAACAGTCATTTGCTTGCTTCCGAGAAAATGAAAGTCACGGGTCAGGGGAGAAAAGTCCGGGCGTCCGGATGCTCTTTGATCGACTTCAACAGTGAGGCGGAGCGTCTCACCTTCGGCGACTGAATAACGGTCTGAAAAAACACTGACCTGAGCGAAAACCGGTAGAGCGATAAGTGCAATAAATCCGGTAAGGGTGCTACGGACTGGGTGAAACAGAAACGACATAAGCGGGTTTATCTCCGGTTTTCCGGTCTCAATACGCAAAGGCTAAAACGTTATGCTTAAATAACATCAGCCGAAAGTTAGCTAAACAGGCTGAAGTGACAATTACTCATTTCAACAACCTTAGCATAACTGAATAATATGCTTAAAAGATATATTTTAGCCGTCATAACCTGTTGTTTTTACTATACTCAGATAGAGCATCATTTAGGCGTTTACCTGTCTTTAGTAAGGGGGATGTATGGCTCTGGGGTTCCGTGAAAAGCGAAGGGCATTACTGGCATCGCTTTCCCATCAGATTCAAACCCGGCTAACGGGTAAGCGAGCGATTCAGGTTCAGGCCTTCGCTGACTGTTTTTACGCTACCTGTACTGATGAGGATATAGCTCAATGGCGAAGTGAGGACCTATACGGTGCCACTCTTTATGCCTGGGAGTTTCTTCAGGAACATCGGTCTGGAGAACCTAAAGTAAGAGTGTTTAACCCGGATTTTGAACAACATGGATGGCAGTCTGCGCATACTATTGTGCAAGTGCTGAGTGATGATCTGCCGTTTACGATGGACTCTATACGTGTCGAACTCAGTCGCCGTCACCTGGGTATTCATGGTGTTCATAATTCAGTACTGAGTTTGAAAAGAGACGACAATAAATTGTTCTCTGATTTCCTTAGTCGTACCAGCCGCTCGAAGAATGTACGCCATGAAACCCTGATTACTCTGGAAATTGATCGCCATACTGATCCGGAACTGCTGATTGATCTGCAAGCGGATTTAGATGATGTTTTATATCAGGTAGCAGTTGTCGTTAACGATTTTGAGCCGATGCTGGGTAATATTGATGAGCTGCTGTCAATGTACGACCAGATTAAGCCAGACAAGCGGCCAGCAGGTCTGGCTGAAACGCGGGAGTTTGTGCACTGGTTGAAGTTACATTTTACCTTTCTTGGTTACGATGAATATCAACTGGTCAAAAAAGGGGAAGAAACGTTAGCGCTGGTTATGGGCAGCCAAAAAGGGCAGCTTAAGTATTGTGATGAGTATTGCCGGGCTGAGTTGGTAGATGATTCTCTCCGCGACAATGCTCCCTTTGCGTTAATTCCCGATCTGCTTTCATTTACTAAGTCCCCCAGTAAGTCCCGCGTTCACCGGCCGGCGTATCCTGACTATATCATTCTGAAACGCTTCGATAAGATGGGGCGGGTGACTGGTGAAAGTCGCTTTTTGGGCTTGTACACATCCGAGGTATACATAGGGAATTCTCGCCAGATTCCGGTTGTCAGAGAGAAAGTCGCTGCTGTTCTGGCCCGGTCCGAGCGCCATGAAAATGGCCATGATTGGAAAGAGTTGCAACAGATTCTTGAAGTGCACCCCAGAGATGATCTGTTTCAGGCGAGTATCGATGAGCTTTATGAAACAACATTAAGCATTTTACATATTCATGAACGCCGCCAAATTCGCCTTTTCTTGCGGCGTGATCCATTTGGTCAGTACGTCTCCTGTTTGCTGTATGCGCCTCGTGATATTTATAGTACTGAATTTCGATTACGGGCTGAGCAGACCCTTCTTACGGAACTGAATTGTAACCGCGCGGAATTTAATACCTACTTTTCAGAATCTATTCTGGCGCGGACACACTTTATCTTACGAAGCTCTCAGATGATCCCGCAGGAGATCGATGTTGAAGGGCTGCAGCAAAAGGTTCGTCAGGCTGCCCGAAGCTGGTCGGATGAGCTGTATGGTTCATTGATTGAAGCGTTGGGTGAAGAGATGGGAATTGTCGTCTTCAATCGCTTTGGCCGAGGCTTTCCTTCCAGTTACAAGGAGGATTTTCCGGCACGAACAGCGGTGGCTGACATCCAGCATATGGAAAAACTGGATAATGATAATCAGCTGTCCTTAAGTTTCTACCGTGCATTGGAAACCACGAGTAGCAGTTTTAATTGCAAACTATTCAATTTAGGGGTGCCGCTACCTCTGTCTGACGTGTTACCGATACTTGAAAATCTGGGTTTGCGGGTTATTGATGAACATCCTTATGCCATAACCAGCGATCAGAATACTGTTTGGATTCATGATTTTAGTTTGCAGGGTAGTATGGCTATACGGCATGCCCCGCAGGATATGAAAGAAGCCTTTCAGGATGCCTTTATGCAGATCTGGGGTGGTCATATTGCGAATGATAAATTAAATCGGTTGGTGCTTATGGCCGGCCTGACCTGGCGTCAGGTTGATCTTTTACGAGCCTATGGGGCGTATCTGAAGCAGATCCGCTTTCCTCTGACGGGTAGTGCAATCAGTAATACGCTGACAACACATAGCGGTATCGCAGAACAGCTAATTGCTTTCTTTGAGGCGCGTTTTAATCCTGATCCTGCAGAGGGGGCCGATTGGGAAGGGCTGGAAGCTTCTCTGCTGGCTAGCCTCGATCAGGTCGAAAACCTGAATGATGACAAAGTTATTCGTCAGTTTATCGTACTGATAAAGGCCACTTTACGGACCAATTACTATCAGTTAACCAGCTCTCACGGGGTCAAACCTTATCTGTCATTTAAAATGAATCCGGCGGATATTCCTAATATCCCTCAGCCTTGTCCCATGTATGAGATTTTTGTCTTTTCGATTCGTTTTGAAGGTGTTCATCTTCGCGGAGGGAAAGTTGCCCGGGGAGGTTTGCGCTGGTCAGATCGTTATGAGGATTATCGCACAGAGGTGCTTGGGCTGGTCAAAGCACAGCAGGTGAAAAACGCCGTTATTGTCCCTGTCGGCGCAAAGGGGGGCTTTGTCAGTAAGCGTCTCAGGAACGATATGAACCGGGAAGAATCGCAGCGGGAAGCGATGGAGTGTTACCGGCAGTTTATCAGTGCTCTCCTCGATTTGACGGATAATCTGGTTGATGGTGTTGTTATCCCCCCTGATAACCTTGTCCGCTATGATGAGGATGATCCTTATCTGGTTGTTGCTGCGGATAAAGGTACGGCTACTTTTTCTGATATCGCTAATGAAATAGCACGGCAATACGGTTTCTGGCTAGATGATGCCTTTGCTTCCGGTGGAAGCCAGGGGTATGACCATAAGAAGATGGGAATTACCGCTAAAGGAGGATGGGTCTCAGTGCAACGTCACTTCAGAGAGCTGGGTGTTAATGTGGCTGACACCGATTTCAATGTTATTGGGATAGGTGATATGTCCGGCGATGTGTTTGGCAATGGGATGTTACTTTCAAAACATATTCGGCTGCTGGCGGCGTTCAATCATCAGCATATTTTTGTCGACCCTTCACCTGATGTGGCGCAAAGTTGGCAGGAACGTGAGCGACTTTTTAAACTCCCCGGATCAGGTTGGCAGGATTATGATAAACAGCTTATTTCTTCAGGGGGAGGGGTGTTTAACCGCAGTGCAAAATCGATCCAGATTAGTCCAGAGATGAAGCGCGTCTTTGAAATCGAAGAGGAGCGTTTACCCGTAAATGAACTGATTTCACGTTTATTATGCGCTCCGGTTGATCTGTTGTGGAATGGGGGGATTGGAACATATATTAAAGCCAGTCATGAAACCCATGAAATGGTCGGGGATAAGGCGAATGATGGGTTGCGGGTAGATGCCCGGAATCTGAATTGTCGGGTCATTGGGGAGGGGGGCAATCTGGGTGTTACTCAGCAGGCAAGAATTGAGTATGCCGGTAACTTTGGTCGTGTGAATACCGATTTTATTGATAACGCAGGAGGAGTAGATTGTTCTGATCATGAGGTAAATATCAAGATATTACTCAATGATGCACTTGAAAATGGAGATCTTACTCAGAAGCAACGTAACCTGTTACTTCATGAAATGACCGACGATATAAAAGTAAGGGTGCTGACTAACAATTATCGCCAGGTTCAGGCAATCAGTCTGGAGCAGGTCCACGCGGTGAATGGAATGGCAGAGAACCGGCGTTATATTCTGGACCTTGAACAGCGAGGTCAGTTGAATCGTCAGCTTGAGTTTTTGCCTGATGATGAGGTTCTGTCAGAACGACAGAGTGCGGGTAGTGGTCTTACCCGGCCTGAACTGGCGGTATTGATTTCATATAGTAAAGGGGAGCTTAAACAGCAGTTATTAGACTCGGGTGCTCCTGATGATCCTTTTTTGGCTGAAGAGATCATGAACGCTTTCCCTGTGCGCTTGGTTGAAACTTATCCTGTA
>JAIBCZ010000117.1 GCA_024679645.1 Amphritea sp. | reverse complement strand
CCCCTGGCAACCGAACTCACACAGTTAACCGTTTTTTATCCGGCTGAGGACTACCACCAGGACTATTACAAACGTAACCCTATCAGGTATAAATATTACCGTTTTAATTCAGGCCGCGACCAATATCTGGAAAAAACCTGGGGCGATCAGTTACACCCTGACTTTACTACCTTTGGCCGTGGCCAGAAACCAGACCCGGCAACAGATGCCAGTCTCAGTGAACGCTTTCAGGGATTCAAAAAGCCTTCCGATAATGAACTACGACAGACGCTGACTGACCTGCAATATCAGGTCACACAGCAGGACAGTACTGAGCGAGCTTATCAAAATGAATTTTGGAACGAAAAACGGGAAGGCATTTACGTTGACATTGTCAGTGGAGAACCGTTGTTCTCCTCTAAGGATAAGTTTAAATCCGGAACGGGCTGGCCAAGCTTTTCCCGGCCGATTTCCTCAGCTTCCGTCTCGGAACATACCGACACAAAGTTCTTTATGACCCGTACCGAAGTGCGAAGTCAGCATGCGGATTCTCATCTGGGACACTTATTCAGTGATGGCCCCCAGCCCACAGGACTGCGTTACTGTATCAACTCGGCATCACTACGCTTTATCCCCAGGGAAGAGATGGCAAAAGAAGGATATGCTGAATTGCTAAGCCAGCTCAATGAGTAGCAACAATCGACTTAACATTTTTCTCAAAACAACAGGACTGAGGATTTTTTAAAAAAATAGGATAAACTGTTGGCAACAGGTATTAGTTAACGATATATCAGGAGCCACAGTTTGTCCGTATTTCACTCTCTGACACGATGTCTGGCGCTACCTCTGGTACTAATCTGTCTCACATCACAGGCTTTCGGTATGCAACTGGAAGACCCTCGCTCCGCAGCGGTATACATACTCAAACAACGCCCACTGATTAATAACTGCCTGATACAAGCTCAAAACAGCACCCAACTCACCCAGGTCTGGAGCAGTACCCCGTGCCAGCAATTATTAGATCAGGACCCACAATTTAAAGCTGCCTGGCAACAGCTGCTACCTGAGGGCAAAAAAAACGGTTTGGCTAAAGTACCTTATGCGCTGCGAAAGCCCACTATGGAAACGTACGCTGAATACAAACAACTGGCCGAAATAATTGCCAGATTAAGTCGTTAAAGCTTGATTATTCAATAGTTTTCTCGCCCACCGTACAGACACCTTTTCTACCCGGAAAAACATTCTTAAGACAATGAACAGCAAGCCTATTTCTCAGTCGGAAAAAAAACTAAATTTCAAGTCTTACCTTTGTCTTTTCGATCTCTATAATACGCCCTCTTTTTCCAGTGACACCGAGTAATACCTTGATCATTTTCACCATTACCAACACAGTTTCAAATCAGGTCTATGTAGGTTCAACCCGCAACGATATAGACAGCCATTGGGAAACCTTGCTCATCGCCGCAGAGTCCGGCGTTGAAGCAGAACTCTACGATGATATTCGCACGTCAGGCGCTAACTGCTTTACCTTTACTGAGTGGGGTTTCGCTGAAAACCTGAGTGAAGCACGAGAACTTACCGCTGATGCGCTGGAGACCTTTAACGGCAAAAGCCTGCAAGGGCTTATTACCAAACCTAAACCCAGTAAAGCCCATCGCCAAAGCGCTAGTGAGCGTAAGGCTGCGTTAGCCCTGCTTGAAGAAGCAGAACAGCAAGCGCAACTGAAAAATGAGGTAACAGGCTCATCCACAGCGGTATCGAATCCGAGTGACACCGACCTGAAGCTGCTCGCCCAGAAGCGAGACTCCGAGCTGGAAGAAAGAATTGCCCGCGAGCGCAAGGAAACGCTGGAAATGGCAAAAGTACTTGCCAGAATGGATTCCCGTAAACGCAGCAAAACATCCAAAGCAAAATCTAAAGCAGCTAAACCGGCTGCCAGGTCAGCAGCGCCAAAGCTAGCCGATGGCAAGGTCAGCTCTGCCAAGCAGGAAAAGCTGATACGGGAAAAAATTGAGCAGGAACGGGAATCTCGCGAAGCCGGGAAAATCTCTCGCCAAAAAGCAGAAGCCCAGGAGATGGCGGACGTTATGTCACGTATCGACGCCCGGGCTCAGGGGTTACGTAAAACCAAGCCTAAAGCCAAGCCCAAATCTGCTATAGGCCGTACAACTTTATCAATAAAGAAACCGGCTGCAGCGTTGAAGGAAACCCGTTTGGAGCTGGACAGGGATCTCAAGCTGAGTGCCGATATTTCGCTGATGCAGCAGGAACAAAAGAGCACTACCCCAGGACTATTACAGACTGAAAAAGTCACATCGGGCATTCGCTTTAAGGAACAATCCGGGCTAAATAAGGAACAAAAAATAGCCCACAGCATTGCCCGTTATCGTAATACAGCAGCGCCTGCCAAGAGCCAACCCAGCGTAGGACAACAGGAGCTTATCAGCTCTCTGCAAGCCCGCCTGGCTCAACGAAAAGGCTAACCACCTGTTTGATCAGTTTTCCCATCCGCAATATAAGGTGACGAGAACTGTTCAATCAGGTCTGGCAGGAACCGTTTGAAACTGGTTTCGAACTGGGGGTAGTGCAGCGCAAGCTCCTCCCCCACGCCACCAAAATTATTGCCAAAACGTATTCGTCCTGCAACCCGTTCCAACGCATAAGCGACACCATCCAGTGTTTCATAAGCTCTGAACCAGTCGCCCTCGACCATCTTAGTGGTTACCTGCTGCATCCTCTCCGGCATCATTGACTGACCTGCCAAAAGATCCCTATATAGCGCATCAACCACCTGCTGTTTAGGCTGTTTGCTCAACAAAGACCAGTGTTTAAGCAAGTAGTGATCAAACAAAACATCCAGCGCAATACCGGCAAAGCGCCGCCTTTGAGCAGTAAAACTACGCTTCATCTGCAGAACCTGCGGGTGCTGATCGGTAAACTGATCAACCCGTCGGTGGTTTATCAAGCCCTGTAAAACGTCAGCTGTAAGGTTCTGTTGATTAACACCACGGGCAAAGTCACCCAACAGGTTCCCCACGCGAGATTCAACCGTCGGTTCAGCCAACACCAGATGTGCAAAGAAATTCAAATAAAAAACCCCGAATACAAAAGCGATAGTACGCAGTATCCGGGGTTTTTATCTAAGCGGCAATCCGGGTAGTTACTTACCCGGAGGTATCAGGCTCAGTTTAGTCGTTCGAAAACAGTCGCTATACCCTGCCCCATGCCGATACACATAGTCGCCAGGCCTAAAGTACCGTTATTCTGCTCCATTACATTCAGCAATGTGGTGGAGATCCGCGTACCGGAACATCCTAACGGATGACCCAGTGCGATAGCCCCACCGTTAAGGTTAACTTTCGTCTCCATCTGATCCATCAGCTTAAGATTTTTCAGTACCGCAAGCCCCTGTGCAGCAAAGGCCTCGTTGAGTTCGACATAATCGATATCCTCAATACGTAGCCCGGCACGCTTCAGCGCTTTCTGTGTCGCAGGAACCGGACCATAACCCATAATAGAAGGATCGCAGCCGGCCACCGCCATCGAGCGAATTCTGGCTCTTGGCTTGAGCCCCAGCGCTTGAGCTTTGGCCGCTGACATCATCAACATCGCCGATGCACCATCTGAAAAGGCTGAGGAGGTTCCAGCCGTCACCGTGCCTACTTTCGGTACAAACACCGGTTTCAGGGCGGCGAGGGCTTCTACGGTCGTCTCAGGGCGAATCACTTCATCCTGCTCCAACAGAATTTTAAAACCATTCGCATCGTGCCCTTCAACAGCAACGATCTCATTATCAAAGCGACCTTCACGACGGGCTTCATCCGCCAGGCGGTGGGAGCGGGCACCAAAGGCGTCTTGCTCCTCCCGGCTGACCATATTCATCTTACCCAGCATCTCTGCGGTGAGACCCATCATCATCGCCGCTTTAGCGACCTGCTTACTCATCTCCGGATTGATGTCCACACCGTGCATGATATCCAGGTGCCCCATATGCTCGACACCACCGACCATAAACAGGTCACCGTTGCCGCTCATGATCGCCTGAGCCGCTGTATGCAGCGCCGCCATAGACGAGCCACACAAACGGTTGAGGGTCTGAGCAGCCACACTGTGAGGCAGCCCCGCCAAGACAGCCGCATTACGGCCAACATTAAACCCCTGCTCTTTGGTCTGGTTCACACAACCCCAGATAACATCTTCAATCTCAGCAGGATTTACATTCGGATTACGATCCAGTAACCCATTCATCACCCGGGCAGACAGCGCTTCAGCCCGAACATTACGGAAGGAACCGCCTTTGGACTTACCCATTGGGGTACGTACCGCATCGACGATGACAACATCATTTGGATTCAGACTCATCTTCGATTCCTCCTCAGTTAAAGTATTTAGTGGCGTTTGCAGCCATCTGTTGCATCTTTTCAGTTGGCTGGTACAACGGCCCCAACGCTTCGTATTTAGCAGCCATCTCACAAAACGCTGCCAACCCCATCTCATCCAGATAGTGGAACACACCACCTCTGAACGGAGGGAAACCGATACCATAAATCATCGCCATATCAGCTTCAGCCGGTGACGCAACAATACCCTCCTCCAGGCAGCGAACCGTTTCGATACACAGGGGAATCATCATTCGTTCAATAATCGTCTGATCGGTAAACTCACAGGCAGTACCCACACAGCTTTCCAGCAGGGAGTCCACCTCATCATCCGCTCGTTTGGCGAGTTTACCTTTACGATCAAGCTCGTAGCGATAGAAGCCTTTGCTATTTTTCTGACCGAAGCGCTCCAGTGAATACATCCGATCAATCACCGATTCCCCTTCGTGGGACATCCGCTCAGGAAAACCTGCAGCCATCACCTGATCCGCATGATGCGCAGTGTCGATACCGACTACATCTAACAGATATGCAGGGCCCATTGGCCAGCCAAATCGCTCCATCACTTTATCGACGTTACGGAAATCTGCGCCATCCTGCAATAAACCACTTAAGCCACCAAAATAGGGAAATAGCACCCGATTAACTAAAAATCCAGGACAGTCATTCACTACGATCGGAGTTTTACCCATTGCGGTTGCGTAAGACACCGTACGGGCTATCGTTTCTTCCGACGTCTTTTCTCCACGAATGACCTCCACCAGCGGCATTTTATGAACCGGATTAAAGAAATGCATGCCACAGAAGTTTTCCGGCCGTTTCAGCGACTTCGCCAGCGCATTAATCGAGATAGTAGAGGTATTTGATGCCAGTACAGCATCATCCGCAATATGGGTTTCAGCTTCAGCCAGCACCATCTGTTTCACTTTCGGGTTCTCGACAACCGCCTCAACAACCAGATCAACATTGCCAAAATCCCCATAACTCAGTGTGGGACGGATCCGGTTAATCGTTGCGGCCATCTTAGCCGCATCAGTACGGCCACGCTTCAATTGACCCGCCAGCAGCTTATTCGCCTCATCAAGTCCTAATTGAATAGCAGCCTCGTTAATGTCTTTCATCAGGATAGGCACACCCTTCGATGCGGACTGGTATGCCACTCCACCGCCCATGATCCCTGCACCCAATACTGCAGCCTGATTGACTTTCGCTGCCTTAACCACATGGCCTTTACTGACTTTTTTAACATACTGGTCTTTCATAAATAATCCGACCAGTGCTTTTACAACCGGACCTGAAGCCAGCTTAGCGACCCCTTTAATCTCTGCAAGAATCGCCTGCTCACGGTTCATACCACAGGATTTCTGAATCGTTTTAACCGCCTGTAAAGGAGCAGGATAGTGAGGCCCAGCTTTGGCACCGATCATCCCTTTAGCTGTTTCAAATGCCATCATCTGCTCAATCTGATTGAGCTTTACCGGGCTCTGTTTCTCAGTACGTCTGGACTGATAATCAAATTTACCCTCTGCACACTGGCGTAACAGATCTAATCCCGCCTCGCGCACCTGCTCCTGAGCAACGACAGCATCTACAGCGCCGTCCTTCAACGCTGCCGCGGCGCGCTTTTCAACGCCGGTGCAGATCCACTCATGGGCATTATCAATACCGATCAGGCGTGGCAGACGAACAATCCCCCCCCAGCCTGGATTGATACCCAGCTTAACTTCCGGCAGACCCACTGTGGCTTTTTCACCCATTACCCGATAGTCAGCGGCCAGACAAAGTTCAAAACCGCCACCCAGAGCCAGACCATTAATCGCAACCACTGTCGGGCAAGGGAGATCTTCTACGGCGTTAAAGATGGCATGATTTTCCAGCAACTTTTCAATCAGCCCAGCCTCACCCCGGTCAAACAGTGAACTGAACTCGGTAATATCAGCACCCACAATAAAGCTGTCTTTGGCACTGCTAAACAGCACCCCCTTAATATCTTTAACCACACTCAGCTGTGTTACCGCATCTTTCAGTTCATTCAGAGTAAGCTGATTAAACTTATTCACAGGTTCAGCCTGAAGATCAAATATCAGCTCGTATAAGCCACTATCAATCTCCTGAACCCGAATAGCCTGACCTTCAAATTGCATGGTGCACTCCATACCCAGGATAATTATTGTTAACCCTCATCTGTGCGGTGGACTGTTGATAGAAAAAATAGATAGACATACGCACAGTTCAGACTTTCTAATACTAGTCGCCGGTTAATTTCCAGCAATAACAAAAAATATCT
>JAIBCZ010000193.1 GCA_024679645.1 Amphritea sp. | reverse complement strand
TCACCCACAATACCGCTACGGAATGCCAGTACACAGACAATGAAGATTACACCCATGATGATATGGATATAGTTACCCAACTCACCACCAGACATGTAGTTCTGAATGGTAACCACCACACCGGCACCAACAACAGGTCCGAAGATAGTACCCATACCACCCAGCAGCGTCATCAGCACGACTTCGCCGGACATGTGCCAATGCACATCTGTCAGAGAAGCCAGCTGGAAGACAAGCGTCTTAGTAGAACCCGCCATGCCCGCCAATGCTGAAGAGATAACAAACGCAGCCCACTTATAGTCGTTTACGTTGTAACCCAGTGAAACAGCGCGCGGCTCGTTTTCACGAATCGCTTTAAGAATCTGACCGAAGGGAGAATGAATGGTACGGTGCACCAACCAGAACCCGAACAGGAAGATTGCTAATACAAAGTAATACATAGCGTTATTATCAGACAGATCAATCAAGCCAAATAATGCGCCACGTGGTACGCCCTGCAGTCCATCCTCACCACCGGTAAACGGTGCCTGCAGATAGAAGAAGAAAGCTAACTGCGCCAACGCCAGGGTGACCATCGCAAAATAGATACCTTCACGTTTAACCGCTAATTTACCGTATATCGCACCAATCACCGCTGCTGCTGCAGTACCTGCCAGCACGCCCAGCTCAGGGCTAATACCTGTTTCAATCATCAGATAGCCGGTGACATAGCCACCCGTCCCCAGGAAGACCGCATGTCCAAACGACAGGAGACCAACAAACCCAAGCAACAGGTTAAATGCACAGGCAAACAGTGCAAAACACAGAACCTTCATTAAGAATACTGGGTAAACAACAGTTGGAGCCACCAGCGCCAGGGCAATCAGAAACACATAAAGCTTATTAATTTTCATGGCTGTACTCCTAAGCTTCTTTACCAAACAGACCGGCAGGCTTAATCAGCAGCACGATCACCATGAACAGGAAGATTACAGTGGTTGAGGCTTCTGGATAGAAGAATTTTGTGAGTCCTTCAACAACACCCATTAGCAAGCCGGTAAGAATGGCACCACCAATAGAGCCCATACCACCGATAACAACAATCGCGAACACCACAATCAGTATATTTGATCCCATCTCAGGGCTAACCGAATATACTGGGGCAGCCAATACTCCGGCGAAACCTGCTAACGCAACACCAAAACCAAAGGTCAGAGTCGTAATCAGCGGGACGTTAATACCAAAACCCTGCATCAACTGCGGATTCTCAGTACCGGCACGCAGATAGGCACCCAACTTAGTCTTTTCAATCACCCACCAGGTACTGCCACAAACAATCAGCGAACTGACGATAATCCAGGCACGGTAGTTAGGCAGATACATAAATGGCAGTTTAGTACCGCCTTTCAGCTCAGCCGGGATCTGATATGGCAGGCCGGAAGAACCATAAATATGAGTAAACATACCTTGTAGAACCAGTGCTATACCGAAGGTAAGCAAGAGGCTGTAAAGATGATCTTCATTTGCGATCGGGCGTACCAGAAAGCGTTCGATCAGAATGGCAATGATACCAATTGCAATAGGCACCAGTATCAATGCTGCCCAGTAGTTGATACCCATGTAATTCAGGGCCATCCAGGCAAAGAAAGCGCCGAGCATATACATCGCGCCCTGCGCGAAGTTAATAATTTTTAACAGACCAAAAATAATCGCCAGACCGAGACTCAGAAGCGCATAAAATGAACCATTAATCAGGCCCACCAGCAACTGTCCGGACAGCGCAAACAGATTAATACCAAAAATCGTCGCCATAAAATCACCTAGAAAAACAAAGGAGTTGTGTGAAGCTGTGATCACACAGCTCCTTTCAGATAAAGCTGGGGGGTGTTACCCGAAAAACGGCACCCCCCGAAGGTCAAGCAGGATTACTTGAAGTCACACGCAGGCAGCATTGGGTTGAATGCCACATCACCTGGGATAGTCGCTTCGATGTTGTAGATATCATCGTCAGACTTACGGCTCGCAGCATCTTTAATGCTTACCAGCAGCATATCGTGAACCATCCGACCATCGTTACGCAGGTATGCATTACGTGCGAAGAAGTCATTAGGCTTAGTCTGCTTCATCTGCTTCATTACAGCATCAGAATCATCAGTACCCGCAGCTTTAATCGCGTTCAGGTAGTGCATAGTCATAGAGTAAGCACCAGCCTGGCCCATTGCAGGGATAGAACCGTGACGCTCTTTAAAGCGAGCAGACCATTCACGTGTCTGATCATCCATATCCCAATAGAAACCAGTCGTTGCCTTCATGCCAGCAGCGATTGCAG
The DNA here is from genome assembly GCA_024679645.1 of Amphritea sp. GTDB lineage: Bacteria > Pseudomonadota > Gammaproteobacteria > Pseudomonadales > Balneatricaceae > Amphritea. The sequence continues at coordinate 2,469 of JAIBCZ010000193.1, read as the reverse complement.
GATCCAGTGCCTTAGCGTTATGCGTGAATACCAACAGACCCGCTACATCAGCAGTCTCAGTCAGACCAAATTCAGCAGACGTTTTCAGGGCGTTTACAAAGTCAGCACCAGCGTTTGCCAGACCAACTACGTCAGCACCAGATGCTTGTGCCTGAAGAACATATGAAGAGAAATCGGTTGTACCCAGAGGTGCACGAACCTTACCTACAACTTCACCACCGCTAGTCTCGATTACTTTAGAAGCAATGCCTTCCAGCGCGTGACCGAATGCGTAGTCAGCAGTGATAAAGAACCACTTCTTCTTACCTGCATCAACCATAGGCTTAACAGTACCGTTTGCCAGTGCTGCTACGTTATAAGTCCAGTGAACGTTATAAGGTGAACACGCCTTCGTCGTGAAAGCGTGGCTTGCAGATGTAGAAATCAGAGCGATCTTCTTAGCATCGGTCAATACTTTGGTTACAGCGCCGGTAACGGAAGATGCTACCAGACCGTTTACCGCATCTACTTTCTCATCTTCGATCCACTGACGTACTTTCGCAGAACCCACATCCGGCTTGTTCTGGTCATCGGCACTTACGATCTCAATTGGCTTACCCAGTACGGTACCGCCGAAATCTTCAACAGCCATCTCAACGGCGGTTACACAACCAGTACCACAGATATCAGCGTATACACCGCCCATATCAGCCAGTACACCGATTTTAACTACATCGTCTGATACGCCGGCTGCCTGTGCACCAGTTGCCGCTGCCAGACTCATCGCTGCTGCCAGTACTGTTTTTTTCATTATTTTCATGTGTCGCTCCTGCTTAATACATTTTTATTGTTATCGAATTTCAAGGGCATTGGGTACAAAACCGGGTCGTTACCTTCCTGATTTTACACACCCAAATAGGTGTTCAGCAGATCCGTTTTAGCTTCCAGCTCATCCTTATCCACCTGCTCTACGATATGGCCGTGTTCCATAACATAGTGGCGATCAGCAATTGGAGCGGCAAAACGGAAGTTCTGCTCAACCAGCAAGATAGTCAGACCACGCTTTTTAAGCATCACCAGAACTTCAGCCAGTTTTTGAACGATTACCGGCGCCAGACCTTCTGTTATCTCATCGAGTAACAAAATATTTGCACCGGTTCGCAGGATACGGGCCATCGCCAGCATCTGCTGCTCACCGCCAGAAAGGCGGGTACCCTGACTGTAACGACGCTCAGCCAGGTTTGGGAAAATTTCATAAATTTCTTCAACGCTCATACCATCAGAACGAACGTTCGGCGGTAGCATCAGGTTTTCTTCTACATTCAAGCTTGAGAAGATACCTCGCTCTTCCGGACAGTAACCTACACCCAGATGCGCGATCTTATGCGCCGGCATATCAATGGTCTCGGTACCGTTGATATTGATAACACCCGATCGGCGACCGACCATATTCATGATTGACTTCAGCGTTGTGGAACGCCCGGAACCGTTACGGCCCAGCAGAGTCACCAACTCACCCTGCATAATGGTCATATCGATACCATGCAGAATATGTGACTCTCCGTAATACGCATGAAGATCTACTATGCGGATTTTTTCACCGGTACTGCTCATTTCACTGCCTCCTTCTCTGCAGCGCTGGCGGCTGCATTTTCAGCAGCAATCGCGTTAGCAACTTCATCGTCAGCCTCAACCCCCATATAGGCTTCGCGCACCTGCGGATCCTGGGACACAGTGGCATAATCACCTTCAGTAAGAATCGCACCACGCTGCAAAACAGTAATTTTATCAGCGAGCTGTGCAACAACATGCAGGTTATGCTCAACCATCAGAATGGTGCGGTTCGCTGATACTTTCTTGATCAGATCAGCAACAACGCTTACATCTTCATGGCCCATGCCCTGCGTCGGCTCATCCAGCAGCAACATCTCTGGATCAAGTGCCAGGGTGGTGGCGATTTCTAATGCGCGCTTACTACCGTAGGGAAGATCTACTGTGATCGCATTGGCATAGTCTTTCAGACCTACTTCATCAAGAAGTTCAAGCGCACGGTCATTAAGCTTGTCCAGAACCTTTTCTGATTTCCAGAAATGAAAGCTATTACCTTCATTACGCTGTAATGCAATACGCACATTCTCCAGCAGAGTCAGGTGTGGGAATACGGCGGATATCTGAAATGAGCGCACTATTCCCTTACGGGCGATAGCAGCAGATTTCATGGACGTTATATCCTTACCGTTAAACAGTATTGTCCCGGTAGTAGGTGTTAGAAATTTTGTTAGCAGGTTAAATACAGTTGTCTTACCAGCACCGTTAGGCCCGATCAGCGCGTGTATTGTTCCTCGCTCAACTTTGAGATTTACATCGTCAACGGCGGTAAAGCCCTTGAATTCCTTAACCAGATTTCTGGTCTCGAGAACGTAGTCTGCACTCATGCGGAACCGGCCTCACTTTATGATTTGTTATTATTTTCAGATGGGCAAAAAAATA
>JAIBCZ010000039.1 GCA_024679645.1 Amphritea sp. | reverse complement strand
GGCAACAGTGCTAATGTCATCAATGCGATCGAAGCGGCCCAGGCTATTGGCGCCACGTGTTGGGCATGGACAGGCGAAAGTGGTGGAAAACTTACTTCAATTGCGGACCACCTGATTCAGGCCCCCAGTACGGAAACCGCCCGCATTCAAGAAGCTCATATATTTATTGGCCATTGGCTCTGCGAAGAGATGGACCGGCTAATGTCGTCTGCCTGATAACCCGCCTTAACGCCCTGTTCGCTCGACATACTGCGCAGTTGACAGGGCAGCCATCTGTTTTACCAACTGTAGCTGCTGATTCAACGCGCCACGATTCGCTTCAATACACTGCCGGGCACGAATCCCCATCGCCCGGGCCTGCTCAGGATGGTCAATCAATTCCGCTACTACCTGCTGCAGTGCTTGTTTATCAGTAACCACCTGAAGCGCCAGTTCCTGCTCCAGCGTCTCAACGATTTGAGTGAAATTATGTACATAGGGACCGATCAGAACAGGCTTACCCTGTACCGCTGGTTCCAGTGGGTTATGACCGCCTCTTTCCACCAGGCTGCCACCCACAAAGGCAATATCCGCTGCACTATATAGCGCCATCAGCTCACCCATAGTGTCCCCAAGATAGATCTGACAATCCGCTGCCGGCAACGGGGTCAGGCTGCGTCTGCAAGTACGAAAGCCTGCTTTAACACTCTGATCATAAATACCAGCAAAACGCTCCGGGTGTCTCGGCACCATAATTAACACCAGATCGTTATAACGAGATTGCAGGTTTCGATAGACCTGTAATAGTTGAGTCTCTTCATTGTCGTGGGTGCTGGCGGCAATGATGACCGGACGCTCTACACCCCAGGCATTACGCAGTTTAACCGCTTCAGACTCAGCTCCCTGCGGCGCTTTAACATCAAACTTAATACTGCCGGTGACCTTTAGCTTTTCCCGCGCCAACCCCAATTCGACAAAGCGTTCACCATCATTCGCATTCTGTACCGCAACCCCGCTAATACGCCTCAACATAGGTTCGGCTAACCACTTAATTCGCTGATAACCCGCAGCTGAGCGGGCCGATAGCCGGGCATTGGTTACCAATACCGGTACATTACGCTGCGCACAGCTGTGGATAAGATTAGGCCAGAGCTCAGTTTCTACAATCACGCAGCTGCGAGGGTTCGTTCGCTTATGAAAACGAGCCAAAGCACCGGGAAGGTCATAAGGGCAGTAAGAATGACGTACCCGATCACCAAAATGAGATACCACCCGGGCACTACCGGTGGGAGTCATACTAGTAATAAACACCGGCACTTCCGGATGTTCTTCCAATAATTTTTCAACCAGAGGAATAATCGCCATCGTTTCGCCAAACGACACGGCATGAACCCAGATTGGCCGCGCATTTTCGACAGCCCGCACAAAGCCAAATCGTTCAGCCCAGCGACAGCGATACTCTGGAGTCTGTTTACCCCGCAGCCAAAGTTTCAGCAAAATCATCGGGATCAGACAGTAAAACAGCAGCGAATAGAGCCAACGTGCCATAGTGATAAGCGCATTCCATAAGTAAAACATCAGTTTACCATTATCAGTCTGTGATACCGAGGGTATAATGATGGCAGTTAATCGCAGGAACTTTCATGCAAACAGTAACGACAGATCTGGTTATTTTGGGTGGTGGCATCGCTGGCCTCTGGTTATTAAACCGAGCCCGTCAACAGGGCTTCGACGCGGTACTGCTGGAACCCCATACCCTGGGCGGAGGACAGTCTGTTCGCTCTCAGGGAATTATTCATGGCGGTACAAAATATGCTCTGAACGGCGTTCTCAGTCAGGCCTCCAACAGTATCGCGGATATGCCCTCCCGTTGGCGCGACTGTCTTGAAGGCCATGGTGAGTTAGACCTGAGTCAGGCTCGGATCCTATCAGATGCACACTATATGTGGTCCATGGCTTCGCTCGGTTCAAAGATGACGACCTTTCTGGCCAGTAAAGCCCTGAAGGGCAGAGTAGGACAGGTGTCTGCAGAACAACGTCCTCCTGCGTTTCAACATTCAGATTTTCGCGGCAGTCTTTATAAGCTGAATGAAATCGTACTGGATGTCCCTTCCGTTATTGAAGCCCTGGCCAAACCCAATGCCCACCGTATCTACAAAGTTGCCCCCTCTGAGATCCGACTGGACATGCAGCAGGGGGAAGTACAGGCGATCCAGCTGAACTCGATGAGAATCGAAGCACAGCGCTATATTACAACCGCTGGCGAGGGCTCCGAAGGCCTACTGCAGCAATTGGGAGTACAACAACCCCAGATGCAACGCAGGCCCCTGCATATGGTCATGGTGCGTCACCAATCTGACCTGCCAACATTTGCTCACTGTATTAGTAGTGGCAGTAAACCGGTAGTCACTATCACCACACACCCGACACTCGGTGGTGATCAGGTATGGTATCTGGGTGGAGACCTTGCAGAAACAGGAGTCGAGCGCAGTAGCGACGAACAGATTCAGGCAGCCCGGCAACTGATTGCCAAACTCCTGCCCTGGGTCGTATTAAAAGAACCCCGCTGGGGTAGTTTTAATATTAACCGGGCCGAACCAAAGCAATCATCCCTGACCCGACCAGATTCAGCCTTTGCCCAGTCAGTTGGCAATTGCATTATTAGTTGGCCAACGAAACTCGCACTGGCTCCCGACTTGGCCGATCAGGTCCTCGGCATGCTCAAGGCGCAAAGCATCGTTCCCCGCTTCAAAGCCGATACAACTGTTTTGGAAATTTTACCCCACCCCAAAGTCGCCGAACCTGTATGGGAGAGCCTGCTTTGCTAACACCGAAAACAATTGCTGGAACCGACTTAATGGTCAGCCCTATCGGTCTGGGTACCGTCAAACTGGGGCGAGATAAAGGCGTAAAGTATCCCGATAGTTTTACGATTCCCGATGACAGGAGCGCTCGTCATCTGCTGGATCTGAGCCGGGATTTGGGTATTAATTTGCTCGATACAGCCCCCGCTTACGGTCGTAGCGAGGAGAGACTTGGTCCGTTACTACAAGGACAGCGAGATCACTGGGTAATCTGCAGTAAAGTTGGCGAAGAGTTTAATAACCAGACTGGGCAATCACACTTTGATTTTACCCCCGAACATGTCAGATTAAGTATAGAGCGAAGCCTGCAACGACTTCAGACTGACGTTATTGATATATTGCTGGTTCACTCTGATGGCAATGATGTTGAAATCATTCAGCGTTACGGCATATTGGAACAATTAGACCTGCTGAAAGCTGAAGGAAAAATTCGCGCCGGCGGCATGTCGACTAAGACGATTGCCGGGGGAATTGAAACCCTTAAGCGTTCGGATATCGCCATGGTGACCTACAACCTGGATTACCAGGATGAGCTGGCGGTTATCGATTACGCCCTGGCAGAAGAGAAAGGGATATTGGTCAAGAAAGCTCTGGCGTCTGGTAGTCTCAGGCAACAACCGGGCATTGATCCGGTACGGGCAAGTTTTGATAGGGTACTGGGCCATCAAGGGGTCAGTAGCGCTATCATTGGTACTATTAACCCTGCGCACCTGCGTGCCAATGTCGACGCGGTAGTAACCAGTATACAGCAACAGGGAAGTCGCTAGAGATCTACAGATAAAAGACAGGAGAACAGATGCGCATAGCCAGTATAGATCCGGCCGAATTCAGAACCCAGGCTATCGAGATCGACCCTTTTGCTGGCGGTATCAATATCACTCCTGTTGGCATCCCCGTTGACTTTGAAACCATGCAAATGCGGCGCAAGGCCTGTCAACCCAGCATTCCTGGAAAGTATGCGAATCTGGGTGTGTCCGCGCAGATCCATCTGACCCTGTTTGAAAAAGAATATCTGGTGTTAGTACGGCAACAGAAAACAGACCACGCTTTGCTGAAGCTCCCTTCAGGCTACGTCCCTCTGGAACAACTTAACAATCCCTACCTCACTCTGGCTCAGGAACTGGTTGAAGAGTGTTTATTACTGAAAGAAAGAAAATTTTGTCGATTAGAGCTCAATACCCAGCGATTAATTAAACCCTATCCTGAACTGGACTATCACCATCATGAGCGCTTCCAGATATTTAGTGAACGCAGTAATCCGCTTAAATTTCCTGAAGCTCAGATCTATATCAACCGGCAACCTTTGTTAGGAAATCCGTTCCTCTATATCCATAAACAAACCTGCTCCGCACAGTTAGTATACCCGCTGAGAATGGTATTACCTGACTGTGAAGCTCTCTCACTACTTCATGCGGAGGAGCAATATGACCCGCTCTCAACTGAGCTGAATGTCATACTGAACTCAGAACTCTGGCTGGCCCGCATCAACGGTGATGGAATTTTCAGCCTCAACAAACTTATTCGGGGCCAGGTACAGTCAATGAAAATTCCCGCAGGCACCCGTTTAAGCGAAGTGTTTGCACCCAAGAAGAAACCCTTTATCTAATCGCTTAGACAACAGTCTTCTTACGTCACTTAGCTACCCTGAATTTTCTCAACAATGGCCGTGGTTGAACAGTTATCGAGGAACGAGAGCACTTTCACTTCACCGCCATAACTGCTGACAAATTCACCGCCCACAACCTGATCCAACCCATAATCACCACCTTTTACCAACACCTCCGGGCGCACTTGTTGAAGCAACCGTTCAGGCGTGTCTTCCGGAAAACTGACCACCCAATCGACCGCTTCCAAACCCGCGAGTACTGCTTTACGCCGTTCCGCCGGATTGATCGGTCGCCCATCCCCTTTCAAACGACGGACCGATTCATCATCATTGATCGCCAATACCAACCGATCTCCCTGCGCTCGTGCCTGTTCCAGATAGCCTACGTGTCCTGCGTGGAGGATATCAAAGCAACCATTAGTGAAAACGATCTTCTCACCCGCTGCCCGGGCATCTTCGAGCGCAATCAGCAGCTGTTCATCACTGATAACCCCTCGCTCAGAGCCTTGCTCAAGGTTCACAGCACGGCGTAGCTCCGGTCCGCTAATCGCAGCGGTACCCAGTTTGCCTACGACAATCCCCGCCGCAATATTTGCTAAACCGGTGGCAACTTCTAACGACTCTCCTGCAGCCAGTGCTGTCGCCAGCGTCGATATCACAGTATCCCCGGCACCGGTCACATCAAAGACCTCACGTGCACGCGCAGGAAAATGAACTTCGTTCTGTCCGGGCTTAATCAGCGTCATCCCCTGTTCACTGCGAGTCACTAACAGAGCGTCTAGTTCAAGCTGTTCAATCAGATGCTGAGCTTTTTCCACCAGTTCCTGCTCAGAACCGCAGCTTCCTACTACCGCCTCAAACTCGCCCATATTAGGTGTTAGTAGTGTTGCACCACGATAGCGCTCAAAATCACTGCCTTTTGGATCAACTAATACCGGTACAGCCGCTTTGCGCGCTGCCTGAATTAATACACCAGGATCACTCAGCGTGCCTTTATTGTAATCCGACAGCACCAACGCACTGACATTTCCCAGTAAAGCTTCGGTTTGCTTCTGCAAACTACCACTATATTCCGCCGAAAAGCGTTCCTCAAAATCCAGCCTGATCAACTGCTGATGCCGACTCAAAACCCGTAACTTCGTGATCGTCGGCTCATTACTACTACGGCAGAACTGACAGTTAACCCGGGCAGAATTAAGCTGTTGTTCCAGCGCCTGCCCCGCTTCATCCTGACCGACGATACCCACCAGCGAAACACCACCACCCAAAGCGGTAATATTCAAAGCAACGTTAGCCGCCCCACCGGGACGATCTTCTCTCTGATCCACCTTGACCACCGGCACCGGGGCCTCAGGAGAGATTCTGGAAGTAGGGCCGTGCCAATATCGATCCAGCATCAGATCACCGACAACCAATACCTGTGCCTTATCTAAGCGGGGCATTACCAATTTCATAGATTCTGTTCCTGATCAGTGGATTTTGATGCAACCGACTCAGCGGTTGTTTCTGAAAACTGGAGTTTATAGAGGTTGGCATAAACGCCGCCCAGCTGCAGCAATTCAGCATGATTACCCTGCTCAATAATCTGTCCCGTATCCATCACCAGAATACGATCGGCATTCTCGATAGTAGACAGGCGGTGTGCGATGACCAGGGTGGTCCGCCCTTGCATCACGTTTTCCAGTGCATCCTGAATATGACGCTCAGATTCAGTATCCAATGCTGATGTCGCTTCATCAAGAATCAGAATCGGGGCATCTTTGAGTATGGCTCGTGCTATCGCTATACGCTGACGCTGACCGCCAGACAACAACATTCCGTTCTCACCCACCAGAGTATCCAGACCATCCGGAAGCTGCTGCACAAACTCTGTTACATGAGCCGCTTGCGCTGCCGCCTCAACCATCTCACGTGAACATCCAGCCATACCACCGTAAGCGATGTTCTCAGCGATAGTCCCGTTAAACAATATAACCTGTTGATTCACCAAGGCTATCTGACGACGAAGATTTTCCAGCGTATAGTCCTGAAGATTATGACCATCGAGACAAATCTCACCATCAGTAGCGTCATAGAAACGGGGTAACAAACCCGCCAACGTGGACTTACCGCTACCGGACTTACCCACCAGTGCAATAGTTTCACCTGACTTTATATCGACGCTGATGTTATTTAGCACAGCCTTGCTATCGGCCTCATAATTAAAGCTGAGGTTATTAACGCTAATTGCGCCTGATGCCCGAACCGTTTCTCGGGAACCATTATCGGTTTCAGGTGTACTATCAATCACATCAAACAAACTCTCCGCAGCAGCGACGCCTTTCTGAATCATACTGCTGATCTCTGTCAATGAACGCACAGGTTTCGCCAATAAAGCGGCCGCCGAGATAAAGGCTATAAACTGTCCCGTACTCATCTGTTCAACGAGACTCGGCTCCATTGCAAGAAAGGTCAGTAGTGCTATGACCCCGGCAACTAACATCTGTACCACCGGCGTAAGTGTCGATTGAGTTACCACCATTTTCATAAACTGTTGCCGGTTTTGCTGGCTAACCTTAGTAAAACGCTTCTGCTCAGATTCTACGCCACCAAAAATACGCACCACTTGAAAGCCTTTAATCGCCTCAGATGCGGTTGAGGTTATATCCCCAACACTATTCTGAACATTTCGGCTTATACGCCTCATTCTTCGTGCTGCGAAGCCAACAACAACGCCCACTACAGGACCAATCACCAGAAACAGTAATGTCAGCTTCCAGTTAAGGTAGAGCATATAGCCGAACAGACCAACAACAGTAAACCCTTCCCTGAACGCTATTTTTAATGCATCAGTTGCTGCACCGGTCACCTGCTCAACGTTATAAGTCAAGCGGGACAACAATTCACCACTTGCGTTCTTGTGATAGTAACTACTGGGCAGTGCCATCAACTGATCAAACAGATCAACCCTGAGCAGGTGGATAACATAGCGAGCAACATAAGCCAGACCATAGTTACCCAAAAAAGTCCCTAATCCTCGGATAAAAAAGATACCTATAACCGATAACGCAAGAAACCCGCGACGCTCATATTCACCCGCCTCAATGGTATCAACAAAATACTCCAGCCATTTCGCTGAGGCCGTTTGAGAAATCGCGTAGATGATAAAGCCTATGATGCTGACGACAAAGGCAGGCCAATAGCGCCTAACATAACTTAAGAGGCGCAGATAAACCTGAACGCTATTTTCTTTTTCCACTGAGCTAAGATCCTGTTACACAAACCCTTTCACCACACTTTGGCTAGAGTTCACACGTTAGCGGCATTATAATTAGCTGATTTTACAGTATCTGGATTAATAGTGGATAACAAAGAAGCACGCTGGTCCGATTTTTTAGCACCGAAGTACTGGCTGATATGGCTTGCGATAGGACTTCTACGACTTATTTGCCTCCTACCCTTTCGGGCAGGCATAGTAACCGGTCGTTTATTCGGTAGATTATTACATCGACTAATGTCCAGTCGCCGGCACATCACCGCTGTAAACATAGCGATCTGTTTTCCAGAGCTATCAGAATCAGAGCAACAGAGCTTAGTGCGTGAAGTCTTTGAGAATAATTCTGTTGGGTTAATTGAAACCGGTTGGGCTTACTGGGGAAGTGAAACGTTTTTTCGAAGCATCACTGAATTTCAGGGGTTTGAAATTCTTGATCAGGCATTAGAAAACAAGAACGGGGTCATTCTAATGGGGGCTCATTACTCTCCTCTAGACTTAGCAGGTCTCCTCTTTTCGTTTTACGGTAAACCCTGCAGCACGTTGTATCGCAAGCATGACAACCCAATGCTTGAATGGTTTTTTACCCAGGGACGTAGTCGATTCAGCTCTCCGCTAGAGAGAAAAAAAACCCGTCAGATGCTACGGAATATGCGAAAAAATCACTGCATCTGGTATGCTCCCGATCAAGACTTGGGATATAAAGGAACGGTATTTGTGCCATTTTTCGACCACCCGGCAGCCACCACCATCGCAACCACCAAGATGCATGAGATCAACCACTCTCCCCTGTGTGTATTAAGTTTTCGACGAAAAGAGGACAATTCTGGCTACATTTTACAAATTGAGACATTGCCAGGCTTCCCGTCAGGGGATTCAACGGAGGATGCCAGATTGATAAATCAAGCTATTGAAAGAGGCATCCGTAGGGCTCCAAGCCAGTACATGTGGGTTCATAAGCGCTTCAAAACCCAGCCTGATGGCCAGCGTAAGCTGTATAAACGCCAATGAGTAATGATCTGAACAAAACACCCAGAAAAACTTCTATGCGAACCGTTTTCTTTGCTGCAAGAAAAACACACCGCACCTATTTTTCTAAGCTGTCCAGTCGCATCCCTGACAGTAGCGTTATTTACTATAAGCAGTGTATTTTTCCTGCTCTTACATCCATTCCTTTTTCTAAGATCAGAAGCATTGTTCAAGACCTGATTCAGGAAAAGAAAAACAACCCAAAGCGACGGAATAATAGCACTATCTACTGGAAATCATTCAGCATATTCAAGCTTATAGAAGCCAGCTGGTTATACCTTGTCTATTCACGCAAACTGGCCATTAGTAATGCAGGAAAAATGGTTATTTGGAATGGCTTGAAATACCGTCAATTAATTGCAGTCGCCGCAGCGAAAGAGCAAAGAATCCAGTGTATCTATATGGAGAATGGACTATTACCCGGATATACAACACTAGACGCTAAGGGCATTAACTATGTTAATTCAGTCCCCAGAGACCCTTTATTTTTTCTCACTTACAATGACACTAAAGTCAGACATTTCATCGAAGAAACATCACTTCAGGTCCATTCTAACAAGCCAGAAAACTTACCTGACCATTACTTATTCATCCCTTTCCAGGTAAACACCGATAGTCAGATCACTCGTTTCTCACCCTGGATCAAAGATATGTATGATCTGGTCAAAAAAATAAACCAGGTTTCTATGGCAATGGGGATTAACTCCCCCGAGTTTGTATTCAAACTACACCCGGCAAGTGATGAAGATTACAGTCTTCTGATTAAAGGGATCGATAATAACAAAATTCATTTTTTAACCGATAATCTGATCACTACTAATGAACTTGTTCAGCACGCTGATGCCGTCATCACTGTCAACTCAACCGTTGGAATAGAGGCTCTGATGGCTCATAAGAAAGTCATTGTTTTGGGTGAAGCTTTCTACAACATAGAAGGTCTGACACTTAAAGCTATTTCTAATCAAGAGCTTGTAGAGGCCATCAACACTCTAGAGAGCTGGCAACTAAATAAAATATTACAGCATAATTTTTTCAGTTATCTCGCCGATGAATACCAATTACCTGGTCGCTGGCAGGAACCATCTGATGAACATCTGGAAGTAACTATCACACGCATTCAGCAAGTAGAGGCCTTATGAAAAGGCATCTGTTTTTTGCGTCTACCCCTTTCAATATGCTCACAGCCAGCATGGTTGCGTTCTCTCTTCCAAAATCCGATGAAAAACATCTCTGCCTGATTGATCAACCAAAGCAAGACAGTCACTTTGTCTCAGAGATCATGAAGTGGTCAGATAGCCCTTTCAACTCTTCCCAACTTATATCTAGAAAAAGTATGGGCAAAAATAAAAGAGCACAGAGAAAAATTGCATTTAAGCTAATCGACTCTTTGTTAGCAAACATACAGCCTGAGATTATTTATACCGGCAATGACCGCAGAGTAGAATTTCAATATGCAATTGCCCACAGTGGAAAGCAAACTGTCGGCGTATATATTGATGATGGAACCTATACCTATCTCGGTAGAAAAACCCACTACCTGAAAGACCACTTATTGGACAATCTGGTCAAAAAGCTGACATATGGACAATGGTGGAAACAACCCGCCACGATAGGGGCATCGGACTGGATTAATCAATGTATTGTAGCTTTTCCCGAAAAAGTCACGCCACCACTTAAACAAAAACAGCTACAGCAGCTCCCTGAAAATTTAGACAAAGCAGAGTTTCGCGTACTCGCCGAAAAATGCATGTTTCACTATCCGGAGACAGTTAAAGCCTTAGCTACATTGGAGACCGTGGTTTTACTGCCCCATGAGTCTGTATTTGACCATTCGATGCTAAACGCGATTAACATGCAACTATCAGCTCAACCCGGGATAGTTGGCATAAAACATCACCCAAGAACTACAGATAGAAGCTGGTTCTCTCTCGGTTCATTCATAGAACTACCCGGAGATATTCCAATGGAGGTTATTCTTCCGTTGCTCAATCGGCACTGTCAAATCATTGGTGATGTATCGACAGCTCTCCTCACCGCAAAATGGCTCAGACCTGAAATGGACGTCACTGCTATCTCAGGGAGCCAAATAAGCCCGCGATGGTCTCAGCTGCTATGCACGCTTGGTATTAACATAATAGGGCATGATTAACATATGCATTTAAGCAATAGTCGGTCTCTATATCTGTGGAAAACGCTTCCCACGCTTCTGCTATGTTTTGCGGTAGCCGCGCCATTAATTAACAAGAAATCAGGGCAGGTTGCCGCGGGGCTGATCTTAATAACCGGGCTGATATCTTATCTTCTTATTTTTCTAAAACATATCCAGATCCCGCCGATAGGGCGACCAGAAAAAATAATGGCATTAGGCAGCATGTTCCTGTTAGCAAGTATCATCGTTAACATGCTTCTATTCACAGACTTTTCCCAGATGGGCGGTAACACAGATCAGTTCAGCTATTTATTACTTCCCTTACTCTTACTTCCGCTTCTAAGAGTATCGAATATTAGTAGTGGATATCTATCAAATACCCTTAGCATTACATCCGCAGTTGCGGGCTTGCTTGCAATTATCGAGTATAGCCAAACCAATAGCCGAACCGGAGTTATCTTTCATGGGCAATCGATACCGTTTGGCAACCTAGCGCTTATCACTGGCTTTTCATGCCTTACCTTCCTTAACTTAAACAACTGTAAGTTAAAAAATATTGTATTGATAGGCTGCTCTTCATTAGCAATTATAGCTAGCCTTTTATCTCAAACACGGGGTGGTTTCATCGCAATTCCTGCTTTACTTGTATTGCTTGTCTTTTTTAAAAAAGAATATTTTATCAGAAAGAAAGTATTCTTATCATTCATAGGATTAGCTCTGATATCAGTCACTTTTTTACTCAGCAGCGGAGTACTAAAGAAAGTGGAAAACCGCCTCAACTCTGCGGTTAATCAAACCAGTTCTTACTATGAAGACGATAACAAAGCGACCTCTGTAGGCATCAGATTCGATCTGTGGAAAATAGCCCTGGATGGCTGGAAAGAATCCCCGCTATTAGGAAAAGGAGTGACGGAGTTCTACCACTACAAAGCCGATAAGATTGGAATTGAAGAAAGCCGCAGTCATCTATTAAAGTTCAAGCATCCTCATAATGAATATATTGGGCTTCTTTTTTCTCAGGGAATATGGGGACTTATAGTTTTCAGTGTTTTAATTATGAGTTTATCCGTCTATTACTTCCGCAGAAGCAAAAGCTCTCCCGTTGCTCTAACCGGCTTATTAGTCACTTGTGGCTACCTCATATTTTCACTAACGGAGTCTTTCTTCTCCTTACACACATCACTATTCTTTTATCTGACGCTTAATTCTGTTTTGTTATATCTCCTGTCTCAGGATCGCCCTGCTCAAGGAAGTAGTTCCCATGTTGCATAAAACACTTCAATACTGGCAACACCGAATATCAAGCCACAGTACATTACGACTAGCTATGTCTTTCTTAGTCAAAAACGAAGCCGATATCATTGAAGATAATATTCGTTTTCATGCTGCTCAGGGAGTTCAGTGCTTCGCCGTCATGGATAATAACTCTAATGACGGAACCCGGGAAATCCTAGAGAATTTAAAGACAGAATTTGACCTGCATGTTATTGATCAGCCGGACCAAAGCTACCAACAAGCCCGCTGGATGACCGAACTGGCAGAATATTGCAGGACACAGCTAAAAGCTGACTTAGTGATCAGTAATGATGCAGATGAATTTTGGCAAACTGAAGGAGAAGGGTCTCTCCACGACTATCTGAACAGCATCGATTCAGTTGTCACTGTTCGCAGATACAATATGGCGTTAGACAGCTCAGTATTAAGGGAAAACTATCATTATTCAGACGCTTCTTTACGAGTAAAAAACCCGATATTTTATGACTCAAGCGCTCAAATCAATGAAACAGCAGTCGCTATGCTGCTGATAAAAATAAGCCCTAAAACCATTGTTAATCCGCATGGTCTTATCCGAATGAAAGGAGGAAATCATAGGGCTAAACATGGCTGGAGGCTTATTAATGCCCGCAAAGAGCCGGGCATTTGCGTGCATCACTATCCCATCAGAAGCTATCAACAATTCGAAAGCAATATTCAGAATAGGAAAAGGCTGCTGGAAACAACGGATGCCAAAATGGGGGACCATTACCGGCGTTGGGTTAGAATTCTTAATGAAGGAAAACTTCAGGAAGAATTTAATCGTTTTATCCTTAGCCAACAAGAGATAGAGACGCTACTGAAACTAGGCGTACTAGAGAACAAAAAACTATCTATTAAAAAGAGTTAACGGCTCTTTTTGAGGTTTTTGTTTAAGGCTTGCCACACAATCGTTGGCGTAAGATTCGCAAACACCGCAGGCTCAACAGAACTACCAATTTCTGGCTGCTCTTTGGCTTCCAGACACAACTGATCTTTACCATAGCCCCCAACAAGCCCTGGATCGGTTGACCCAAAT
>JAIBCZ010000083.1 GCA_024679645.1 Amphritea sp. | reverse complement strand
GTGAGCATTGGGATGCTGCGGTTATTGAATGGCGTGATATTGTATCAGATGCTGATGCTGAGTTTGATGCGGTGGTTGAAATCAATGCTGCGGATATTGAACCACAAGTGACCTGGGGGACGTCACCCGAAATGGTTGTTGGGGTTTCCGGGCAAGTGCCTAACCCAGAGGCAGAGAAAGAGCAGGTTAAGATCGATGGTATTAACCGGGCACTGACCTATATGGGTCTTCAGGCGGATCAGAAGATAACGGACATTCAGTTAGATCGGGTGTTTATCGGATCTTGTACTAACTCCCGAATCGAAGACTTGCGTGATGCGGCTAAGGTCGTTGAAGGTCGCAAAGTCGCTGAGAATATTATTCAGGCGCTGGTGGTTCCGGGTTCTGGTTTGGTCAAAGCGCAAGCTGAAAAAGAAGGTTTGGATAAGATCTTCGTTGCGGCAGGGCTTGAGTGGCGTGAGCCAGGCTGTTCTATGTGTCTGGCGATGAATCCGGATAAGCTGGGTAATGGTGAACATTGTGCTTCTACCTCTAACCGTAACTTCGAAGGTCGTCAGGGCTTTGGCGGCCGTACCCATTTGGTAAGTCCGGCAATGGCTGCTGCTGCGGCGGTTACCGGCCACTTTATCGATGTGCGTGAGTTGATTAAATAAGGTATCGGAGAGCGACATGAATAAGTTTACATTGCACACAGGTATCGCCGCTCCTATGGATCGGGCCAATATCGATACCGATATGATTATTCCTAAACAGTTTCTTAAATCGATTAAGCGTTCCGGTTTTGGTAAGAACCTGTTTGACGAACTGCGTTATATGGATGAAGGTCAGCCGGATCAGAGCTGCGAAGGTCGTCCATTGAATGAAGAGTTTGTGTTGAATCAGGCCCGTTATCAGGGCGCCAGTATTTTACTGGCACGGGAGAACTTTGGTTGTGGTTCCAGTCGTGAGCATGCGCCATGGGCGCTGGATGATTACGGCTTCCGTTCGGTTATCGCGCCTAGTTTCGCAGAGATCTTCTACAATAACTGTTTCAAAAACGGTCTGTTACCGATTGTCTTACACGATGATAAGGTCGATCAACTCTTTAAAGAAGCGGCGGCTAATGAGGGCTATCAGCTGACAATCGATTTAGAGCGCCAGCTGGTGGTGACGCCATCCGGTGAAGAGATGTCGTTCAGCATGGATGATTTCCGTAAACACTGCCTGTTGAATGGGTTGGACGATATCGGTCTGACGCTGCAACATGGTGATGATATTCGAGCTTACGAAGATAAGCGCCGTCAACAGGCCCCCTGGCTGTTTGACGCGATTAAGTAATCTGATAATGAAATTCAGGCTGCTGGCTTATGTCTGCAGCTCAGTTTAAGGAAGCAAAGTAATGTCTAAGAATGTATTGATTTTACCTGGTGATGGCATTGGTCCTGAGATCGTTGCCCAGGCCCGTCGTGTATTAGAACTGGTAAATGAGCAAGATAATTTGGGTTTGGAGCTGACTGAAGCGTTGGTGGGTGGTGCGGCGATTGATGCGGACGGTGTACCTCTACCGCAGGCAACGCTGGATGCGGCTAACGCAGCGGATGCTATCTTGCTGGGTGCTGTGGGCGGACCTGAGTGGGATACCAACCCTGATTTTCAGATTCGTCCTGAAAAAGGCCTGCTGGGTATTCGCTCAAATCTGGGCTTGTTCGGCAATCTGCGTCCGGCTATTTTGTATCCGCAACTGGCGCATGCCTCTACGTTAAAGCCTGAGGTTGTGTCTGGCCTGGATATTCTAATCGTACGTGAACTGACCGGCGGTATTTACTTTGGTCAGCCACGGGGCATCCGTGAGAAAGAGGGCGGAATCCGCGAGGGATACAATACTTATGTGTACGATGAAAATGAGATTCGTCGTATAGGTCGTGTAGCGTTTGAAGCGGCCCGTGCCCGTGATAAGCGTCTCTGCTCGGTCGATAAGGCCAACGTGCTGGAAGTGACAGTACTGTGGCGTGAGATTATGGAAGAGCTGTCTAAAGAGTATCCAGACGTTGAGCTGAGCCATATGTATGTTGATAACGCAGCGATGCAATTGGTACGCGCACCGAAGCAGTTCGATGTCATGGTGACCGGTAATATGTTTGGCGATATTCTGTCTGATGCCGCGGCGATGCTGACCGGATCTATTGGTATGCTGCCGTCTGCCTCTCTGGATGTGAACGGTAAGGGCATGTACGAGCCTTGTCACGGTTCAGCGCCTGATATCGCGGGTCAGAACCTGGCGAATCCGCTGGCAACTATTATGTCTGCCGGCATGATGCTGCGTTACTCGCTGAATGAGGGTGCCACTGCCGACCGTATCGAAGCGGCGGTTAGCCAGGTTCTTGATCAGAATCTGCGCACGGGTGATATCTGGTCTGAGGGTATGCAGAAGGTTTCAACATCTGAAATGGGTGATGCGGTAATTGCCGCGTTGCAGGCATAAAACGGCTTTAGGCCAGTAACTGGCTATAAATCGGTCTAAATCAGATAGTCTATGTGACTAAATTGTTGCATAATTATATGGCTTCGGAGCGTCCGGAGCCATAGTAAGCTGTCACAGGTAATTTGTGGCGGCTTTATTATTTATAATATTCCTAGTTTTTGGTGGAACAGATGAAGCGTGTAGGTTTTGTAGGTTGGCGCGGAATGGTTGGTTCCGTGCTGATGCAGCGCATGATGGAAGAACGTGACTTCGACTATATCGATGAGCCGGTCTTTTTTACAACGTCCCAGGCAGGTCAGGCAGGTCCGGATATCGGTAAAGATATTCCTGCGCTGAAAGATGCAACATCCATTGATGAACTGAAGCAGATGGATGCCATTATTTCCTGCCAGGGCGGCGACTACACGAAACAGGTCTACGGTGCGCTGCGTGAAGCCGGCTGGAAGGGTTACTGGATTGATGCCGCTTCCTCTCTGCGGATGGACGATGATGCGATCATCGTGCTTGATCCTGTCAACATGAATGTCATTAAAGACGGTTTAGCTAACGGTGTAAAAACCTATGTTGGCGGTAACTGTACTGTTTCTCTGATGCTGATGGGCCTGGGCGGCCTGTTTAATTCCGGGCAGATTGAGTGGATGACCTCCATGACATATCAGGCGGCATCAGGTGGCGGTGCGCGTCATATGCGTGAACTGATCTCTCAGATGGGAGTGATTAAAGAATCAGTTGCAGCTGATCTGGCTAACCCGGCAAGTGCTATCCTGGATATTGATCGACAGGTTGCACAGACCATTCGTTCTGGTGATATGCCAACGGATAATTTTGGTGTGCCTCTGGCGGGGTCACTGATCCCCTGGATCGATACCAAACTGGATAACGGCCAGAGCCGTGAAGAGTGGAAAGCCTATGCTGAAACTAACAAAATCCTGGGTTTGAACGACAGTCCTATTCCTATCGATGGTACTTGCGTGCGTATCGGCGCAATGCGCTGCCATAGTCAGGCGTTCACCATCAAGTTGAAGCAGAACCTGCCAATGGATGAGATTGAGTCCATGATAGCTGAAGCGAACGATTGGGTGAAAGTGATACCAAACGATCGTGATATTACGGCAAGTGAACTGACGCCGGCTAAAATTACAGGGACTTTAAATGTGCCTGTTGGTCGTCTGCGTAAGATGAATATTGGTGATGAATACCTGAATGCTTTCAGTGTCGGTGACCAATTGCTTTGGGGGGCGGCTGAGCCGTTACGCCGGATGCTGCGCATCCTGTTGGAAGACTGATCTGCATCGCTTCAAAGATAACCGGCTGATATAGCCGGTTTTTTTTATCTGGTGCTGGCTGATATGGGTCAACTAATCTCATATAAATGATTTTCGTCTGAAGATAGTAATCACAGTCCCCAACTTAGGTAGTGTAAAAAAAACTGCCTGATATATTTTATTTCACAGCGCTTTTTTTTGAAGATTTTGTTTTATCTCATTGAATAATAAGAATTAATTTTAAATAAATCTCTCTTTCAACTTCCTTTGCTGTTTATTTTCACATGAATGAAAGGTTTTAAATTCTTAAGATTGCCGGTATCAGGCCGATCTGAGTTGTTGATTAAACAGCAGTTTTAATGAATACTTTGGCCACTAATACTGGATACGTAACTTTCTGAATATTGACCATTTTATCAAGTTCAGAACCGGGGAATTAAGGAAGCTAAAATATGCTACGCAAATTAGCCCTAAGTTTGGCAATTGCAGGTGCACTAGGAACCTCCAATGCAAATGCACTGGGTCTCGGTGAAATTAAAATAACATCAGCACTGAATGAGCCTCTGGTTGCAGAGATTCAGCTTCTTCAGATGCGTGAAGTTGACCCACAACAGATTCAACCCAGCATGGCGAATATTGATGATTTTGCGCTGGCTGGAATAGAGAAACTACGCTTTCTTTCCGATGTGAAGTTTGAGGTAAAACCCAGTTCGTCTGGACGTGGATCGATCGTGATGACGTCGTCGGTACCGGTGAAAGAGCCGTTTTTGAACTTTTTGGTTGAGGTTAACTGGCCGAGTGGTCGGTTGGTTCGTGAATATACAGTTCTGCTTGATCCTCCTGTATATGATCCTGCGCCAGCGCCTGTTGCTGTTCAGCCTGCACGATCTGCTGCTTCACCGGCAGCTGCTCCTGTTGCAGCTAAGCCGTTAGCTCAGCAGAAACCTACTAATAATATCCGTACCCGAATGACTGACGGGCAGGTATATGTAGATGTAAATGATACCTTATGGCACATTGCTAAGCGTCATAAGCCCAGTGGCAATATCACTGAAGCGCAGATGATGTTGGCATTGCAGCGCAAAAACCCTGAAGCGTTTAGTAATAATAATGTTAATCAGCTTAAGGCTGGGGTTGTACTAGATCTGCCTTCCGAAGCAGAAATAAAAACGCTGAGTCATAAACAGGCCAATGAAGAGTTCTGGCGCCAGACTCAGATGTGGAAGCAGGGGGTTGTGAATCCAGCTGTTGAGCCTAAGCAAGTGGACGCTACAGGTGCTGAAGAGAAAAAGGGCCTTTCTGGAAAAAAGGGTGAAGAGGTTGCAGCCAAAACGGCCCAGGGGCAGCTTAAGATAGTTTCTCCTGAGACTGCTGCAGAAGCAGGCGCAATCTCAGATCAGGCGGCCGATATTGACACTAGTGCTGCTGATGCTGCGCTGTTGGAAAAGAATAAGAAACTGGAAACAGATCTTGCTTCAGCGCTGGAAACAGTTGACCAGATTAAACGTGAAAACGAAGAGCTTTCTGGCAGAGTTGATGCGTTAGCTCAGCAGATGGAAAGTTTACACCGCCTTGTTGAACTGAAAGATCAACAGTTGGCCGACCTTCAGGCAGAGTTGGAGGCGGCTAAACAGCAACCTGCTGTAGCGCCAGTGCCATCAGCACCGGAGGCTAAGCCTAAAAGTTTGTTAGAACAATTTGGTCTTTATATTGGTGCCGCGGGTGGTGCAATTGTGGCGTTTCTCCTTGCTCTGCTTCTATTGCGTCGGGGCAAAAAAGAGGAGCCTCAGGCTGAATCTGTTTCTGAGGAAGTAGCGCTAGTTGATGATCAGCCTCAAGAGCAGGAAGCAGTTGAAGAAGCCGTTGAAGAAGTTGTTGCCGACGCTGATGTTGAGCCAGAACCTGTCGAGGAAGAGAGTGATCTGGATGACCTTGATCTTGATATGGATCTGGATCAGCTTGATGAGCAAATAATTGACGAAGACGAATTTGATCTTGGCTTCGATGATGCAGTCTCTGAAGTTCCTTCTGAGCCGCTAGCGGAAGACGTTGAAGTCGTAGAAGAGGTTGATGAAGCCGTAGAAGAGGTTGATGACGCCCTAGATTCGATTCTGGGTGAAGAGACAGAGTCACTGGATCTTGATGACCTTGATGATGATCCGTTAGCAGATAGTTTAGCGGATCTGGCAGATGAAGAGTCTGAGCTTGATAGTCTGGAAGATCTGCTGGCCGAAGTGGATGACACGTCAGGTGGCAGTGATGAGCAAGGGGCGGACGATCTTGAGTTTAATGTTGCTGCACCTGCTGAGCTCGATATTGAAGAAGCTGTAGGAGAGCTCATTGATGAGGCCGCAGCGCCAGGAGAAGATGAGCTGGATCTTGATTTTGATCTGGATCTGGATCTTGGTGAGACCGATGCGGTTACCGCTGTCGCTGAGTCTGAGGATGAGCAGGCTCTGGGCGAGATGCTGGCTGAGGACGAGATCGAGATAGATGATCTCGATGTGCTTCTGGCGGATGCGGAGACTGCTGATGAGTCTGTCGAAGCGTCGGATGAAGAGTTTGCTGATCTTGAAGAGTTGCTGGGTCAGGAAGATGAAACTGATACTGATGTTGAGGATGATCTTTCTGAGTTGCTAGCCGGTGTCGAGGAGTCTGACATTGAGGAGCTGGATGTTTCTGAAGAGTCTATCGATGCGGATCTTGATGCAGATCTGGCGGCCCTTCTTGATGGCGCGACAGGTGATGAAATAGTGCTTGATGAAGAAGTGCTGTCGCCGCCACAAGCAGAGGAACAGGATGCTTCAGTTACAGATGACCTGGATGCAGAGCTTGATTCAGAGCTAGAGATGTTATTGAGTGATGCAGGCGGTGATGAGCTTAGCCTGGATGCAGGGGATGACAGCGAAGATGATTCCCTTGATGGTCTGAATCTGCTTGAAGGTGCTGACGAAGTAGAAACTAAGTTGGATCTGGCGCGGGCTTATCTCGATATGGAAGATTTTGATGGCGCTAAGGATATCCTCCAAGAGATTCTGAAAGAAGGAAGTGATGCTCAGCAAGCTGAAGCGAATAGTTTGCTAGGTTCGATTAATAGTTGAGATAAGATGTTATATGCGACGGGATAATACCCAGATAGAAAATCAGCAAGAGGCGACTTCGGTCGCCTCTTCTGGTTCAGGGGATGAGCAAAAAGAAGTGGCCGATACAACGCTTAGGCGTTATGCATTGTGTGTCGAGTATGCGGGGGCTGCATACCGGGGTTGGCAGACGCAAAAAGAGAAAGATGTTCCCTCCATTCAGGAAACCGTTGAGAAAGCATTAACTAAAATAGCGAATGAGCCAATTAAGGTGATCTGTGCGGGCCGAACTGATGCCTGTGTCAGTGGTACCTATCAGATAATACATTTTGATACTGTTGCTGTACGGCCCGATCGGGCCTGGGTCAGGGGTACTAATACTCAGCTTCCCGATGATATTGCTATTCGGTGGGCCAAACTGGTGGATGATACTTTTCATGCTCGCTTTTCGGCTATGGAGAGGCGTTATCGTTATTTGATCTATACCTCGCCGGTAAAGCCAGGCTTGCTTAGCAGAGGCGTCACATGGACTCATAAAGCACTTAATCTGTCGCAGATGCAAGAAGCTGCAAATTACTTGATAGGTGAACATGACTTTACCTCTTATCGGGCGATAGCCTGCCAGGCAAATAGCCCGGTTCGAGAGGTGAAAGCGATGGATGTTTACAGTGCGGGTGATCTTATCGTGATTGATGTTCGGGCTAACGCCTTTCTGCATCATATGATTCGCAACTTTGCCGGTGTTTTAATGGCTATCGGGGCGGGTGAGGCAGAGCCGCTTTGGGCTCGGCAGGTGCTGGACGCGCGTGATCGTACTCAAGGAGGAGTTACGGCGCCGCCTTATGGTCTGTATTTTGTTGATGTTAAATACCCTGATCAATATGATTTACCAAAATCAGAACTGGGGCCTTATTTCCTGACGCAAAACGGTTAACCTCAAGGCCTGCTATCTGTTACTATTACTCTCTTTTAAAGTAGTCTGATCCAAGTGTTGAGAACTCGCGTAAAAATCTGTGGTATTACACGGCTTGAGGATGCGCTGGCAGCGATTGCGGCTGGTGCGGATGCTCTTGGTTTTGTGTTTTACCCGCCAAGCCCCCGCTCTGTTGAATCGACAGTTGCAGAAGCAATTATTAAACAATTGCCACCTTTTGTTTCGACGGTAGCATTGTTTGTAAATGAGTCGCCAGAGCAGGTAAGGGCAGTTATTGAACAGACAGGGATTGATTTGTTGCAGTTTCATGGTGATGAGTCGCCAGATTATTGCAGTCAGTTTGAAAGACCCTATTTTAAAGCGCTGCGCATGTCTCCGGATATTGACGTAGTGGCTGAAACTAAGCGCTTTACTTCAGCAAGAGCTGTGCTGCTGGATGCTTATCGAGCTGGAGTACCAGGTGGTACCGGTGAGGCGTTTGACTGGGATCGCATCCCGGCTGATTTAAGTATGCCTCTCATTCTTGCAGGGGGGCTTGATCAGCACAATGTGAAGCAGGCTATTAACCAGGTTAAGCCCTATGCTGTTGATGTGAGTGGTGGGGTTGAAGCTGCTAAAGGTCTGAAAGACAGTGCAAAAATAATATCATTTATGAATGAGGTATCTCGTGCCAACTAAAGAAGATCTCGCGATCGCAAAGCAAATGCCCGATGCCGGCGGCCATTTTGGTCAGTTCGGGGGACGTTATGTGTCTGAAACTTTGATGGCTGCTCTCCAGCAGTTAGAGCAGACCTACGAAATGCTTTGGCGGGATCCGAAGTTTAAGGCCGAGTTTGATCGTGACCTGGCTCACTATGTAGGCAGGCCGTCTCCGCTTTATCATGCGGAACGTCTTTCCCGGGAACTGGGTGGTGCTCAGATCTACCTCAAACGAGAAGATTTGAATCATACTGGTGCGCACAAAGTAAACAATACTATTGGCCAGGCTTTGTTGGCAAAGTTTACGGGTAAGCCTCGGGTGAGTGCTGAGACCGGCGCTGGTCAGCACGGTGTTGCAACCGCAACTGTTGCTGCCAGACTCGGTCTTGAGTGTACCGTTTACATGGGCGAAGAGGATATTCGTCGTCAG
>JAIBCZ010000074.1 GCA_024679645.1 Amphritea sp. | reverse complement strand
TTTTGCCGCCAGGGGATCATGATTCGTTTTACTCAGATCAACAATAGAGATCTGCGTTGGGTCCGACTGCCCACCTGCCCCACCTACAGTAATCACCGGAATTTTACTGCGCTTACAGTGAGCAATCAGTGCCGCCTTCTCGTTGACACTATCAATACAATCAACAACATAACTAAACTGTTTGCCGATCAATTCGGGGATATTATCCAGTGTGATAAAATCATCAATCACATTAACCTGACACTCTGGGTTTATCTGTCGGATTCGCTCGGCCATCACCTCAACCTTAGGCTCACCCACCGTACCTTCCAGCGCATGAATCTGACGATTGGTATTGGTGATACAGATATCGTCAAGATCGATCAGTGTAATCTGACCTATAGCGGACCTCGCCAGTGCCTCCGCTGCCCAGGAACCCACGCCCCCTATGCCGATCACACAGATATTAGCCTGCCGGAACAGCTCAACAGCTTCTATGCCATAGAGTCGCTGAGTGCCCCCAAATCGTTGTTGAAAAGAGTCAGACATAAGCAATAACCGATCCTAAAAGTCGTCTTCCGTAAGCTCCGTAAGCACAACATGCCCACAGCGATTGCACTCACCCTCAATAAAGACGATACCTTTAAACAGGTACTCATTGGGGTTCGTCATACCCAGATTAACTTCCTGGCACTCATCACACCAGGTCTGTTCAAGAAAAGCCTGCTGCTCCTCTTCACTCCGGGCACTAAAGTCTCGCTCGATTCGTTCGTCCTGCATGACACCACTCTTATTAAGGTTTTGGCCAGGGCTGTTCATCTGGCGGTTGCCAGCATAGTAGCTGTTGCTTTACCGATGCACGCTGATATAACTCACCGATATCCGGATCACAAATGTATTTACATCGTTCACCCTGCCACTCAAAGACCAGCGACCAGGCATGCAGATAACCGCGATCCATTGGTTTGGCAGAAGCGCCATAATAACGCTCATCACCGATAATAGCTGCGCCGATGCTTTTTAAAGCAACCCGCAACTGGTGTGTCTTTCCCGTTAACGGTTTAAGCAGAAAAAGCCTCAGCCCCGGTTCTACAGAACAACTGAAAAAGCGGGTAATCGCGGGATTATCAGTAGTCGCACTCAACTTCCAGCTGCCCCGGCGGGTGCGCTCCATATCCCCTTTAATCAGTCCTTGTTTCTTCCGCGGCTTCTGATCGGACAGGGCGAGATAATATTTTTCAACCCGGCGTTCCTGAAACTGCCGGGACAGATAAGAAGCCGCCTCAGCATTACAGGCCAACAGCAGTATGCCCGACGTCATTTTGTCCAGACGATGAACCAGAAACAGTGGAGCACAATTGAGATCCGCACGGATCTGTTCTAACAGTCCCGTCTCGGACTGGTCACGATGCACAGACACGCCCGGAGCTTTATTAATAATCAAATAATCGTCTTTGCGTACTAACAACTCGTATGCTGACATAGCGGGGCCTCTAAAATAATCCGACGTATGCCCGCAAAGTATGACCGCGCCAGTATAACCCGGTTAAACGCCGACTCACCCAATGCGCTTCAGCATTGGTTGCATCAATGGTTAACACTGCAACTGTTTGCTCAGGTAAATCACCCGCTATCAATTCAAGTGTTTCCAATTTCACATAGCGTGATAACAGATTTTTGAGATCGTCAGCCGTTGTTTCGGCAGGAAACCCTGCCAGAAAGATATTCATGATGGGGAGTTCATCCGATTACAGATCCAGAACCTGTTTCACAAAAGGAATTGTTACTTTGCGCTTAGCACTTAAAGAGGCCGAATCCAGCTTATCTAACAGGTCAAACAGATCAGCCATGCTGCGACTGGAGCGGTGCATTAGAAAACGAGCCACCTCATCACTAATAGCAAACCCCCGTGCCTGTGCTCGTATCTGCAACACCCGCACCTTACCTTCATCGCCCAGATTGTGAACCTGAAACACCATCCCCCAGCTTAACCGGGAAGCAAGGTCTGCGAGATTAAGTCCCAATTGACGGGGCGCCCGATCTGCCGCCACCAGGAGTCGATTATTTTCTGCCCGGATCCGGTTAAAGAAATGGAATACACCTTCTTCCCAAAGCCTGTTACCGACAATGGTTTGAATGTTGTCCAGGCAGACCAGATCAAGGTGCTCCATACCATCCAGAACACCCGGCCCCATATCAATCAATTCATCCAACGGAAGGTACACAGCTGTGCGGCCCGCAGGGTCTGATGCATGACAGACCGCTTGTAACAGATGAGAGCAACCACTGTCGTGATTTCCCCATATATAGAGGAACTGTTCACCCTCTCCATGGGCCGCCTGGTCCAGAGTATTGCACAGTAATTCATTCCCCTGGCTGAGGAAGTTTTCAAAACGGGCATCATCCCGCAAAGTGATACCCAGGGGAATCTGAAAGGGTTTTGGACTACTCATTCAATATCAGTACTTGTTGTGGCCTGAAGCGAAGGCCCCAAGCATTTTACTCTACTATTATATATAAAAATCTGCATAAACTATCGACAGTCTGCTCAGCAATCGTACAACTTACTGCTCTTGTATCCCTGATGCAGATGACGAAGGAGCACCATAATAACCGCCGCAACGGGAAGTGCAATCAAAATTCCAACAAAACCAAACAGTTGTCCACCGGCCATAATTGCAAAAATTACTGCAACCGGATGAAGTCCGATACGATCCCCTACCAACAGGGGTGTCAGCACCATCCCTTCCAACGCCTGGCCCACTGCAAATACGGCCCCAACCCAGGCCAGCATCGTCAGATCATTAAACTGCAACATAGCGGCAACGACTGCCGCGACAATACCCACGAAAAAGCCCATATAAGGTACGATACTTGCCAGGCCCGCCAGCATACCGACCAGTAGCGCCAGATCCAGCCCTACAGACCACAGCCCGAGTGAATAGATAATACCCAGCGCCAGCATGACCAGTAACTGCCCTTTGATAAAAGCACCCAATACCTCGTCACATTCCAGTGCCCAGAGCTTAACCTTTTGTTCGATGTTGCGGGGGAGCAGATGACCAATCCGCTCCATCATCAGATCCCAATCCCTTAACAGGTAGAACATGACAACCGGAATCAACACTATATTAGCAACCCAGGCGGCCAGCGCCATGCCTGACTGAGACACGCTGCTGAACAAGTCTTTTACCAGACCACCTGTCTGTTGCCAGTGCCCAGTCATTAATAGCTTAAGGCTTTCCAGATCAAATCCGGTTAATGAAACACCAACATTAGCTTCAACCCAGGGAATCCAGACCGTTTGAGCCAGAGTAAAAACCTCCGGCACCAGCTTAATCATCACCTGGAGCTGATGCCCTAACTTTGGCAGTAACCACACGACTAATAGCAGCATCACAGAGGTCATCAGCAGAAAAACCACTACCACTGCAGGCGTACGGCCCAAGCCTTTGGCTTCGAGCTTATCCGCCATAGGGTCGGCCAGATAGGCAAGCAAAGCAGCAATCAAAAATGGCGATAAAATCGGTTGCAGCAGATAGATTAAAAAACCTGAGACCAATACAAGTATTAGAAAAAACCAGCGCTGTGAATCGCTCATAAAAACTCCCTGTTCATACTCAGCATTAAGACTTTCTATTCCTGCCAACGATAAGCAAGGATCGGATCAGCAGAGCTACCGCCGATACGGGGCATAGGTGACATCCGGGGATTTAGGCGAACCGCCTGCTCCATCGCCTGTACGCCACCCTGTAGCTCTACCCTAAAAAGTACCCGGTCTGCATCAACAGCACTAACTCTAATCGCTTCAACTGGCGGTAACTGGTTCAGGTAACTCAACAGCTGAAGATAATCATCGATGCCATCAATATTAGTGACTTCAAGTTGCAAGCCTGTTTCAACGTAGTTAAAACGGGATGAACCTAATGAGGATAAAACAAAGTCAGCGGATTCATTGATCACCTGCTGGAGCTGATTTGACAAAGCCCCCGTAGGTGAGAATGAGCGAGCCTGACCCTCTTTGAGTAACAACCACTCCGTTTGCCAGCCGCCGCTCTTACCTTGAATCAGACGACCTGCCAGAATAGCCTCTGGCTTATACCGATCCGATGCTTGCTCAATCGGCTCCCTGAAAAAGCCCCACAGGTCACTTACATTCAATGCACTCTGATCATTAAGATCTAACAGAGGTGCATCTAAGGGTAAACCACGCGCCTTAGCCAGCTGAGCCAGTTGGGTATAAAGCCGGCTTTCCGGTGCGACAAAGTCTCTTGCAGCATTGTCTCGCTGGGCTGCCAGCCAGACCATCATCACCGGCCGGGCATGCCCAATCGCTTGCATCCCTGCATTCTGTAGTAATTGATCAATGAGCACAGGGTCGAACTCGAGCAACAATAGCTGACCTAAAACTTCACGACCATCGCCGGCGGCCACGGGGGTTTGAGTTGATTGATAACTGAACTGACTTAATAGCGCTGCCGGACGCTGTAGCGCTTCAACAACTGCTGGCTTATTAACCACCTGGCTACGACCAGAAACCTTTACCAATACTCTTTTTAAACCCTGTTGCAGCTGCGTATCGGCCGGTTGAGTCAGCTGTTCCGGCACCAATAGCTCAGCAAAATACAACCCACTTACTGTAGCGGCCTGTGTCAGGCTGCATAAGCCTGTTAGAATCAGCACTAACATTCCGTTACAAAGTGTACGCATCATGATCGGTTTATCGCCCTGTTTTGCCGTCTGTATTGCAATCCAGACGGTCTGAAAAAAAGTATCCTTTAAAAACGGCATAAACTTTAACACACAATAGCCGCCTCACCAGCAACCTGATAGAATACGCCTCAAATTTTTCTATCTGTAAATCACCACGAACAGGTCCACACATATTATGTCTGCTACTGACAATAACTCATCTATCAGCTACAAAGACGCCGGCGTCGATATTGACGCAGGAAACGCACTGATTGACCGCATTAAAGGTGTTGCAAAACGCACTGCCCGTCCTGAAGTTATGGGCGGCTTGGGTGGATTCGGCGCTCTGTGCGAGATCCCAGAAGGCTATAAGAAGCCGGTATTGGTTTCAGGTACTGACGGTGTCGGTACTAAACTGCGTCTGGCGATGGACCTGAACAAACATGACACTATTGGTATCGACTTAGTGGCAATGTGCGTAAACGATTTGATTGTAGCGGGTGCTGAGCCGCTCTTTTTCCTCGACTACTATGCCACTGGAAAGCTAAACATCGACGTAGCTGCCGACGTTGTAACCGGTATCGGTACAGGTTGCGAGCTGTCTGGGGCAGCATTAGTTGGCGGTGAAACCGCTGAAATGCCAGGTATGTACGAAGGCGAAGATTACGATCTGGCCGGCTTCTGTGTGGGCGTGGTAGAAAAAGACGCTATCATTGATGGCTCAAAAGTAAGCGTCGGTGACAAGCTTATCGGCCTACCATCATCTGGCCCTCATTCGAACGGCTACTCTTTGATCCGTAAGATTATTGAAGTACGTGATGCTGACCTCAGTGGTACTGTTGACGGAAAGCCTCTGACCGAAGCACTCATGGAACCCACCCGTATTTATGTTAAGCCAGTTCTGGAGCTGATCAAAAACAGTCAGGTAAACGCACTGTCTCACATCACCGGTGGTGGCCTGCTGGAAAACATTCCTCGCGTGCTGCCGCAAAGCACAAAAGCAGTTGTCGATATCAACAGCTGGAAAATGCCAGAAGTGTTTAGCTGGATCCAGAAGTTGGGCAATGTCGATTCTCGCGAAATGTACCGCACCCTCAACTGCGGTGTTGGCATGATCATCTGCGTGCCCGCTGAAACAGCCGATCAGGCACTGCAAATACTCAAAGAAGCTGGCGAAGAACCCTTCATCGCGGGCGTAATCTCCGCCGCAGCAGAAGGCGAAGAACAGGTTGAATTAGTAGGCCTGGAGGCCTGAGAATGGCAGAAAAAAGCATTGTCGTACTGATCTCCGGCAGCGGTTCAAATCTGCAGGCGATCATCGATGCTATTGCGAGCGGCCAGATCAATGGCCGCATCGCTGCAGTACTGAGCAATAAAGCCGGTGTATTTGGCCTGGAACGGGCGGAAAAAGCAGACATTCCTCAGATTGTCATCAGTCATACAGACTTTGACGACAGAGAAAGCTTCGATGCCGCGATGATGGAGTCAATCGACGCCCACAATCCGGACCTGATCGTGCTTGCCGGCTTTATGCGCATACTGACACCTGAGTTCGTGCGCCATTATCAAGGCAGAATGTTTAACATTCACCCCTCCTTGCTACCCAAGTACAAAGGACTGCATACTCATCAGCGTGCGCTGGATGCCGGCGATAAACAGCACGGCTGTACTGTCCACTTTGTCACCGAAGAACTGGATGGCGGACCACTGGCAATACAAGCGCCGATCGATATTCTGACAACAGATAGCGCCGATAGCTTACAACAGCGCATCCATCGTTCTGAGCATCGAATCTATCCCCTTGCGGTAGAATGGTTTTGCGCTGACCGCCTGAAACTTCCTGTTTCAGGAAAGGTTCAGCTCGATGGCGATAACCTGCCCCCTGAAGGATATCAATATACTCAGGAGTAACCGATGCGATTACCCAGCTTATTAATCTCAACGTTGCTGCTTGCCCTGGCACTACCAAGCCAGGCGAGCAATCTGCTAAAACCATATAAAGCGGTCTATAAAGCTCAATGGGATATGGGTATATCCTTCGGCGGAAACGCTGTACGTGAACTCAAACGCAATGGTGATCAGTGGAAATTATCACTGACCGCCGAGGCACTAATCGCTAAGGTAAACGAGCTCACTGAGTTCTCAGTCCAGGACCAGCGCATCCAGCCGAATCATTATGAGTATCACCGCAAGCTAATCGGCAGTAATAAGGACGCGGTACTGCAATTTAACTGGAGCACTCAAACAGTACTTAACGACATTGCCAATAAGCCCTGGACTATGGATGTTCCATTAGGGACTCAGGACAGCCTCAGTTATCACATGCAGCTACGGCTTGATCTGGCTGCAGGTAAAAAATCACTAGTCTACAAAGTGGCCGATGGCGGCAAACTGAAAACTTATCCTTTTATCCGCCTGGGCACTGAAACGATAACCACCCCGGTCGGAACATTTGAAGCCATTAAGGTTCAGCGAGACCGCGGCACCAACAGCAAGCGCAACACCTATATCTGGTGTGCACCGGAACTCGGCTACATGGTAGTCAAACTACAGCAGGTTGAGAAAAGCGGCAAAGAGTATAGCCTGCTCCTCGACAAACTCGAATTTACGGATATCTGATGAATGCATATCAGCAGCAGGCAGACAGCCTGTATAGCCACCTGATCGAAATGGAATCAGGTGCCGAACCAGAGCAACTATTTCTCTGCAGTTACTTACTGGGACATATCAGTCTGGCCAGCGCCGAACAGGGCGACACAGCAAAACAGTTTGATCAACAGGTGGAACACAGCCTTAATGATGCATTTAAAGTCGACAAACTAAGCGAGCAGGATGTCAGCGATATCCGCTCGTTATGGCACACGCTGACCGAGACCCGCACATGAATTTTGAAAAAGAAGGTATCGTTTCTGTCTGGTACTCTACTGCCGACTATGCAAGCATTCCTGATAGCTACTTCGAAGAAGATGAACAAGGGCTCGATCAGTGGGCCAAAAATTACCAGATCACTCGCTATGATCCTGAAAACATGGAGACCAACGGTTGCGAAACTGGCTGCACCTCCATCAAAGAGATTATTGCGCACTGCTCCTGGTCTGGCTCCTACGGCACATCCGTCATCAAAAAAATTGAAAAGCTCGGCGATAAAAAAATCAGTTGGTTAATTTTATTATTCGATTTTGAATACCGCGCAAAGAAAACTCATATCTTTCAGGATGAATATGTCAACTTTGTTGGCTGCTTCCCCTTTGATATAGACGCCGATCAACTCGACTAAGCGGTTTTATAAAAGTAGACGATGGTTAAACGATACATATATTCTACCGATGAATACAATGTCAGAAATTATGGCACTGTGTTTCTTGGCTTTCTGGCTTTCGTCCTCCTTTATAGCCTGATTGCAATCTTATCCTTTCCACTACTCTGGTTTGAACAAAGCCATCCAAATGCCAATATTCTGACCTATAGTGATGCATTCTGGGCATTACAGATGAGTGCCAGCACCATTGGTTTTGGTGATTTCTATCCGGTCAGCCAGGGCGGGCGATTAATCGTAGCGCTGATGTTTTACATCGGCGTCGGCATCGTCGGCTTTATCGGCGCACAGATCGCCAGCAAAATGGTGGGATTTGCGGATACCAATGTAAGAAATCGCGAACTGCGCCGACAGAACGAAGAAATCCTGCACCACAATAAAGAGCTGGAACATAAGCTCGACCGACTTATTGCCCAGATAGAAAACCGAAATAGGTAATAAAGCCCTTCAACCGGCCGCACTCTTAAATACAGTGCTTATTCACCACCTGAATTTAGCCAGACTGATCCGACCGTTCATCACCACAACCCCTTCCTCCTGAAGCAGTTCATGCTGTTTTTTGTAGCCCTCACTATCAATCGGAAGCGAGATCTTACCACTGGCATTAATCACTCTGAACCAGGGCAATTGACTATCAACGGGAAGCTGACTCAAACAGCGCCCGACCATTCGAGCGCCCCCCGGAATACCCGCCAATTCAGCAATCTGACCATAGGTTGCTACCCTCCCAGTTGGGATAGCCCCGATCACCTGCCATATCATTTCATACGCCGGATTCTGCGCCATGAGAACATATCTCTTGATTACCCATAAACCTACTTATAGACAGCAAGAGGCCTGGATAACCAGGCCTCTTAGCGAGTGAAGAAAATAACGATAATAAGCTGCTAAGGCAAGGGGAACGCACCAGCAGCCCTTTCACTCGCAGTTATAGATCAGCATTACCTGTCACCTGTAAGCAGATTACCAGGAAGCAACTTACTCACGATGACAGCAGACCAAAACAGAGTTTTGCCAGAAGGGGAAATAGGCGCTAAAACTCTGATACACTGATCTTAAACGTACCATCAGTATAGTTGAATTTTTAATCTGTAAAGCTTTATATAATATTCAGAGTTTTCTTTATGACAACTTTCCGTCTCACAACATTTGCAATCCTACTTTCACTTTTGACTACGACCCTGCCAGCACAGGCAGTAGCGATCAATATCCCCAAATTTGATTTATCAGGTATCAATCAGTGGCAGAAAGAGAGCTTCGCCGGGAACAACCAGTACGCCATTATCACCGAAGACGATAATGAAATTCTGGAAGCCAGGTCTGACGGCAGCGCATCCGGGCTTTTCTATAAAAAAAAGATCCCTATAAATAACAACACAACCCTGAACTGGCGATGGAAAATAAGTAAGATCTGGCCGGCGGCTACAGAAACCACTAAAGCCGGTGACGACTTTCCCGCCAGGGTTTATATCGTCGTCTCTGACGGGCCTTTTTTTTGGCAAAAGCGCACACTTGTTTATGTATGGTCCAACAACCAACCCGTTAACACAACCTGGCTCAATGCATACACTGACAAAGCCTACATGTGGGCACTCGACAGCGGCA